>DATDNS010000241.1:0-3516 GCA_036518155.1 Bacteroidota bacterium | reverse complement strand
AGCATCGTCCGCGAACCGCTTCAAAAATCAATTTTCTTAAAGGATTCGAGTGGGGCGACGACCCGTGGATGAATGAACGCAAGAAAAGCGATCAACTCGGAAATCCGATATCGATGTACGAGGTGCAGTTGGGTTCCTGGGCGAGAGTCCCCGAGGACAATAACCGGTGGCTTACGTATCGCGAACTTTCGGAAAAGCTGATTCCTTATGTCGTCGAACGTGGATTTACGCATATCGAACTCATGCCGGTTCAGGAATATCCGTTTGATGGATCGTGGGGATATCAGGTGACAGGATATTTTGCCCCGACCAGCCGCTTCGGGACTCCTCAGGATTTCATGTACTTCATCAATGAATGTCATCGCAACAATATTGGTGTCATCCTTGATTGGGTTCCCGCTCATTTCCCGAAAGATTCGCACGCTCTAGCGCAGTTTGACGGTACCCATCTCTATGAGCACGCCGATCCCCGAAAAGGAGAGCACCAGGATTGGGGGTCGCTCATTTTCAATTTTGGCCGGAATGAAGTCAGGAATTTTCTCATCAGCAACGCTCTGTACTGGCTCGAGTACTACCACGTCGACGGATTGCGGATCGATGCGGTTGCGTCGATGCTCTACCTGGATTATTCGCGAAAGCAGGGGGAGTGGATTCCCAATCAATACGGAGGGCGAGAAAACCTCGAAGCGATCTCCTTGCTGAGGCACCTGAACAATCTTGTTCGTCAATATCATCCGGGTGCGCTGATGATTGCGGAAGAATCGACTGCGTGGCCCTCCGTAACGGGAGACACCCAGAGCGGGGGGCTTGGATTCCAGCTCAAATGGAACATGGGGTGGATGCACGATACCCTGGAGTATTTTTCGAAGGATCCGATACACCGTCAGCATCATCAGGGAAGCCTCACGTTTGCACTTTTGTACGCATTTACAGAACGCTTTCTCCTTCCCCTTTCCCACGATGAAGTCGTTCACGGAAAGCGGTCGCTCATTTACCGGATGCCCGGTGATGAATGGCAGCGCTTTGCGAACTTGCGCGCGCTCTACGGTCTGATGTTTGGATTCCCGGGCAAGAAATTGCTGTTCATGGGAGATGAATTCGGTCAAACATCCGAATGGAATCACGACACGTCGCTCGATTGGCATTTGCTGCAGTATCCGCTGCACGCGGGTGTCCAGCGCTGGATCGACGACCTGAATCACACGTACAGGTCATCACGGGCACTTCACGAGGTCGATTTCCACTTCACCGGGTTTGAATGGATTGACTTTCAGGACAAGCAGAACAGCGTGCTGTCGTTTATTCGTCACAGTGCGGGTCAGGACGAAAGTGTCATCGTTGTCTGTAACCTTACACCGGTGCCGAGGTATGGCTACAGGGTAGGAATACCTGAACCAGGCACGTACCGTGAACTTCTGAACAGTGATTCTGCTTATTACGGAGGAAGCAACGTGGGGAATACGGGAACAGTTGTTTCTGAACCGATACCGTTCCACGGCAGGGAGCATTCTCTAAGTCTGAATCTGCCGCCGCTGGGTGTAATTTTTCTCCGGATCGTTGAGGAGGATTCTTAACGAGTCAATTCTCATCGAGCCGTGCTTCGATGCTTTCGTAGTGCCTGGAATTACGTGTAGCGGAATCCTCGTCCTGGGAACCGGTTCGGGTCAAATGCCATCCGCTACTCTCGCACCTGCAGTGCCTCCCGCCTCAGTCTTTCGCTATTGAGTTGACAAGTCCGTCAAAGTCGGGTTGATGGGTCTGGACGGTTTCCGCAGGGCCAACAAACTTGAAGAAGACCAATCCTTGCGGAGCTTCAACAATCGCACCAAGAAGTCGATAGTTGTCCTCTTTACCCTGCGATTCCATGTTGGGCCCGGCCGGCGAGAGATACGAGCCCGAAATCGTAATGGTGGTGACTTTCATTCCGTTTACTTGTCTGCTTGAAAACTCGTGTTTGCCCCCGCGTTCAAATTGCGATATCCAACGATTGAGGTTATCCTCGACTGTGCCGCCTTGCCCGTTTCCGAAATAGAAGACACCGCATTCACCGGCTTTGATTCCTTCTTTTGGTGAAGGGACCGTGTAGGTTGCGGCCCGCATGGGCCGTTCTCCCTGCGCTTCCCAGCCTTGAGGAACAGTCCAGTGAACGCCTGCGACCGTCGTCACGTTTGCCGCACCAGCAGGGGCGGCATTCTGTTGTTGTGATTGATTCTTCGATTCATCTGTTTTTTTTGAACATCCGGCAATCAGGCTAATCAACACCGCGACCGCGATAACGATACGAGGCTTCTTCACGTTGTGCGTTCCTTTCAATGAGAGGGTTTTCATCTTGCTTACGTTAGTATACGGGGCGATGAATTCAAAATCAATATGCGGTCGGTTCATTTGTTGGTCTGATACGTTGAGTGCCTGCGATATTTTCCCTATCTTACAGCGGATCCTTGAACCACAAGTCACCGATCGCTGCCAATCCTCCATACCAGGAGCACTAAGACTATGAGCAGACTTCTGCCGAAACTTTTCGCTCTCACAATCATATTGTCTTTGAATGCTATGACTGCACAAAAAATATTTCCATACAAGTATCAACAGGAAATGCTGCCGAATGGTTTGACGGTTATTGTAATTCCCATGGACAGTCCTGGACTTGTAGCATACTATTCCGTGGTCCGGACCGGAAGTCGGGATGAAGTGGAACCGGGAAAGTCCGGTTTTGCCCATTTCTTTGAGCACATGATGTTCAGAGGAACGAAAACCTACCCTGCAAGTGTGTACGACAGCATTGTTACAAACATCGGAGCGAATGCGAATGCGTTCACCACCGACGACCTGACTGCCTATCATCTGAATTTTGCGAAAGAGGACCTGGAAACGGTGATCAGGATAGAGAGTGACCGGTTTCAGAACCTTTCTTATGAAAAACCTGCTTTCCAAACCGAAGCAGGCGCCGTGTACGGCGAGTACAGAAAAGGCATTACAAGTCCGTTTGAACTTCTCAGTGAGAAGCTGCAGAATACCGCCTATGATGTTCACACCTACAAGCACACGACAATAGGGTTTGAGGAGGACATCAAAGCCATGCCGGAGCAGTACGATTACAGTATCTCGTTCTTCAAACGATTCTATCGGCCGGAAAATGTTGTGCTTCTCATTGCCGGAGATCTCGACCCCGACGAGACAATGCGACTCGTGAGGGAATACTACGGCTCGTGGAAAAAAGGATATGTGGCGCCGGACATCAAACCGGAGCCGTCCCAGACAGCGGAGCGAAACGCAGAAGTCACTTATCCCGGGAAGACCCTTCCAATACTCGACATCGCCTACAAGGGCGATGCTTTCAATCCGGAAAACAGAGACTATGTTGCAGCCGTATTGCTCGGCGACCTCGCATTTGATGAGAACAGCGCTTTATACAAGAGACTCGTCATCACGGAGCAAAAAGTGCAGTTCTTGTCTTCAAGTGTTCCGATGAATCGTGATGTCCCCTTGTTCGAAATCGTAACGATGGTCAAGAAT
>DATDNS010000240.1:0-4259 GCA_036518155.1 Bacteroidota bacterium | reverse complement strand
ATTCTACGTCGAGGGTCACGCTCCTCCTTTTCGGTGATGTGAATCTGGGCCGCGCTCTCGGTCGGGAACTTCTGAAAGGAAACGTCGATTACCCCTTTGCAAAAATGAATGCTGTTTTCCGCACCGCGAACGAAGTGTTCGTCAACCTCGAGTCTCCCATCACGGAGCAAAACGGCGAGACGGAAAGCAAAGCATCGAACTTCGTTTTCTGTGCTCCCCCAGTCGCAGCTGCCGTGCTGAAGCGCGCCGGTGTGACAATCGTGTCGACGGCGAACAATCACGTGTTTGATTATTCGCTTCGGGGCCTCCTCGAGACGATGGAGAACCTGAGGCGTGAGGGAGTTCGATTTGTCGGGACGTACGCTGATTCCGTCCGGTCCGTTCCGCCGGTTATCGTGAAGCGAAACGGGATCACCCTCGGATTTCTGGCATACACGCAACTTCTCAATGCGGGGGGACCGTGGCAGGGGAGAATCGCGGTGTTCGATTCAATCCGGGCCCGCAGGGACATCCGGACTCTCAGGCGAAAATCCGACGTTGTCATCGTAAGTTTTCACGGCGGAAGAGAATATGCGGAGAATCCCGACCGAACAACGCTCGCACAGATGCATAGTCTCATTGATGCGGGTGCAGACGTTGTTGTGGGCCACCATCCCCACGTTCCGCAGGGAATCGAGGAATACAAAAGGAGGTTGATTTTCCATTCGCTTGGAAACCTGGTCTTCAACCAGGCCGAGCCGTGGGCAAAGCGTTCCTTCGGCGTGGAGCTTTCGTTTTCCAGGAATCGTGCGCACGTCCAGCTTGCTTCTGCCCGATTGATCCCTCTTCGTGCCTACAAACAGCCGGCGCCCGACCTGACACCGTCCGAAATCGGTGAACTGGTGGATCGCACACGGCGTTTATCGAATATAGCAGTAACGACAGTCAACGATTCAATCGTCGTTTCAACTTCACAACTCGAACACTTTCGATGAAAATATTAGCAGCAGGAATTCTCATTCTTTCGGCAACACTCCTCTCAGGATGCGGTTCAAGTGAACCAACAGAACAACTTGGCGCGGAAAAACGGTTCGAAGCCGGCATGAAGCTGTTCCATAATGCCGACTATCTCGACGCGATCGAAGAGTTCAAAATTGTCACCCTGCAGTTCCAGGGAAGCGTCGTGGCGGATGCCGCACAGTTCTATCTGGCCGAATGCCGGTTTATGCGCGAAGAGTACATCCTGGCGGCTTACGAATACGACCAGCTTGTGCGAACGATGCCGACCAGTCGATTCGTGACAACGGCGCGTTACAAGCGTGCCTTGTGTTACTACAAGCTTTCGCCGCCTTCATACCTTGACCAGACGTACACGCGGAAGGCAATCGATGAATTCCAGGGTTATATCGAGTACAGCCCGACAGATTCACTTGTCCACGATGCGGAAGCGCGGATCATGGAATTGAATACGAAGCTCGCGGAGAAAGAGTACAACGACGGCGTGATCTATACGAGAATGGAATACTACAGGGCTGCCCAGGTCTACTTCGAGTCCGTTCTCGAGAAATACCACGACACCCCCTATGCCGAACTGGCCCAGTTGAAAAAAGCCGAGGTTCTGAATGACCGCAAGAAACCGGCCGACGCGATGAAAGAGCTTGAGCTGTTCTACAGAAAGTATCCGAATAGTCAGCACAAAGAAGAAGCGGATAAACTGCTCGCGGACATACGCCGGAAAATTGCGGAAGAGAAAACGCAACCCGAAAAATCCCAACAGAAGAAGGATGAAACAGCAGGAAAAAGCAGGCAGACAAACTAGCCCGAAAGACCCGGCCATTGCGCGCCGCTGCAAAGAATCGCGGGTCGAAATGACCGAAATGGTTCTCCCCAACGATGCGAACCGCCTTGGGAATCTCCTTGGCGGCAGGTTGATGCATATGATCGATATTATCGCCGCGATCGCCGCCTCCCGCCACACGCATCGCGTTTGTGTCACGGCATCCGTCGATGAACTGCATTTTCATCACCCGATCAAAATCGGGGAAGTGGTGATCCTGAAAGCCTCTGTCAATCGTGCGTTCCACACGTCGGTCGAAGTCGGTGTGCGCGTACAGAAGGAAGACCTCCTCAACGGCAAACGAACGCATACGAATTCGGCATACCTGACGTTTGTCGCAATCGATGACAACGGACGACCGGTTCCTGTTCCTGCGATCAGGCCTGAAACAGGGGAAGAAAAGAGACGTTACCGCGACGCAGCCCGGAGGCGCCAACAACGACTGCTCCATCGGGTACGGTCCTGATCCGGTTGCCCGACAGGAGGACAAGAGAAACGGCTGTGTGTTACCTCCCGACTCAGCGAATTCTGAATACCAGGTCGCTTCTGTTCCACGTGTTCCTGCTCCTGGAACTTGCGGGGAACTGTGATGCGCAGATCCGGGAAACGACGCTTGGCGTCATCCACACAATTCCCACGCCCGGCCCCTTCAGCGAAGTGAGACAATTCCCCCGTTCAGCGGATTCAAGCATCGTGCTGGTGCTGTGGAACGAACGATCGCAGGAAATCGACATTGTTCGCCCCGATTCATCGTTCGCGACCTCCTCGGTGGAACGTCATTTTCTCCGGATACCGTTTGATGACGTACTTCTCGCCGACGTCAACCACGACAAAAAGACCGACCTTCTCGTCCTGAGCAAAACCGAGCGAACGATCAGTGTCATCGTCGATATCGGGTCCGATACGCTGGATGCCGTCAGCACCCTGAAGCTCCCGTCAGTTCCCTCCGGATGGAAACTCGGCGACATCAATAATGATGGAATCCCGGATCTCCTGGTCTACGACCGAAACAATCCCGGAATCCTGCCGCTCTTCGGGAAAGGGACGGGGAAATTCGTAGAAGGAAAAGTCATCGCACCCGAATTGCCCGTGGGCGGCATTGCGTTGACACACCTGAACAACGACAATCTGATCGATATTGTCGCTTACGATTGGGTAAAGAGCGAACTCCACCTCCTCTACGGCGTGGGCCGGGGAAGATTCCTGGATCAGAGTACGTTTCAAATCCGGGGTGAAGTTGCTGAAATCATGCCGGCACGTCTCGACCCCGCAAGTCCTCTCAGCCTCGTCCTGGTAACGGCGCACCCATCAGAGCTCCAGGATTGGCAGGGAGACGGGATCGGAGATTTCCGTCTTGCCGGGCAAACCGCATTGACGGATCCGCCCGCTTCATGGGCTCTTGGAGATGTCAACGGAGACCAGTGGACCGATTTCGCATACGTCGGCAGCACCTCATCGCTGCAGATTGTCATGAACAACGGTGACGAATGGTCGCAGGACCGTGTGCAGTTCTGGGCAGGGAAAGACCCCGTCGCGGTTCTCCTGCAGGATTTCAACCACGACGGGAGAATTGACGCACTTGTTCTTGACCGGGGGGGGAAATCCCTCCGATTCTATTTTAACGGCTCACAGGACAACACACTGACCGACTCGCTCGATTTTGCCGTTGGAACGCAACCTGCCGGTGTCGTCATCCAAAGGCTCGGAATCGGCACCGGCAATGATCTGGCCGTCGTCAATTCACAGGATCAATCGCTTTCACTATTCACGAACAGGGGGAAGGGTGGACTCCTGGGTCCGACATCGTATTCGCTTTCCATCAATCCTCAGTTTCTCACCACTCATTCCGTCACGGATTCCTCCGCACGATTCATCCTGACCTCCGTTGCAGGCGATTCCCTGCTCCTCTTCAGTGTGAATTTCAAAGACAGTTCTTCGTCATACGCAGTTATTCCAAGTGAAGGGTTCACGCAGGTTGTGCAAACCGGGCTCAACGCCCTGGATCAAGTGGAGTTTTTCACATTCAATACCTTTACCGGAGAACAGAGTCCGGCAATCCACTACTACGAACGCCTGAACCCCGGCACATTCATTGAGCAGTCTTTTCGCCTGAGCAGACCGGATGAACTCCTTGGCGCCGGTGCCGCATTTGTCAACGCCGACCGGTTCCCTGACCTCATCTATGTCTACCGGAATGCGGATTCGGGTACTGTGGACATGGCCGTATCCTACGGCGATTCGCTGATGTCATTCAGCCTGCGTCATTCGACGATCGGGCTTCACCAATCGAATTCGGCCCCCTCGTTGCTCTGGGCGGGATCGTTCAACGCAGAGGACACGAACGACGTCCTGATCTATTCAGGCGGGAATTCGAACATCCTTGAACTCTCGCGCGGCAAAGGAAACGGTCAATTCGGAGAACCACTCGTGCTGCTTCACAACG
>DATDNS010000239.1:0-7792 GCA_036518155.1 Bacteroidota bacterium | reverse complement strand
AACCGCCACAAGCCCAGCACAAAGCTTTTCCGCACAAGCAACCGCCCGGGACACGCCATCCACGCGAATTGCGCAAAAGAGAAACCCGTGAGGAATACGCGGCGCGTCACGCACGCAGTGAAAAGGAAAAAACAGCTCCTCAACCTGCAAAAATTGAGGAGGCGTGGGATCACTCAGTCTTCAAAGTTCCGGTAATCGACGGGAAATCGAGATTTCACGATTTCCATCTCCCTCCCGAGCTTATGCATTCCATCTATGACTTGAAATTCCAGTACTGCACTCCCGTTCAAGCGCAGACCCTGGCAAAATCGCTTGCCGGAGAGGACGTTACCGCACAGGCACAAACCGGCACCGGCAAGACCGCTGCATTTCTCATTACGATTTTTGACCGATTCCTCAAGAATCCCATCGACGGCAAACGACCCCACGGAACCCCCCGCGCACTCATTCTCGCTCCGACTCGCGAATTGGCAATGCAAATCGAGAAGGATGCACGCGACATCGGAAAGTATGTGCCCTGTTCAATCCTTACACTCGTGGGCGGTATTGACTATGCCAAGCAACAACAGAGCCTGCGGACTGAGCCGTGTGACGTCCTCATCTGCACGCCGGGGCGACTCATTGATTTCAAAAAGAAGAGGCTGGTTGACCTGGGCAAGGTTGAAATCCTGATTCTCGATGAGGCGGACAGGATGCTGGACATGGGATTTATTCCGCAGGTACGGTCCATCGTGCTCAGCACGCCCCCGAAAGCGCGACGGCAAACGATGTTCTTTTCCGCCACGATGTCAACCGATGTGCGAAGACTTGCGGATTCGTGGACACGACAAGCCGTCGAGGTGAACATCACGCCGGATAATCTCGCCGTGGAGAGCGTCGAACAGATAACCTATATCACGACGAGCAAGGAAAAGGTGACGCTGCTGTACAATCTTATCATGCAGAAGAACCTCGAGCGAGTACTGATTTTTGCCAACCGGAGAGATGAGGCACGCCGACTGAAGGAGACACTTGAGACGTACGGTGTCAGTTGTGCCCTGCTTTCAGGGGAGGTGGACCAACAGCAGCGTATCAGGCGCCTGGAACGCTTTCGCGAGGGAAAAGTGCGCGTCCTTGTTGCAACGGACGTTGCTTCCCGGGGGCTGCACGTCGAAGCGATTTCTCACGTCATCAACTACAACCTGCCGCAGGATACGGAAGACTTCGTGCATCGAATCGGCAGAACCGGAAGGGCGGGTGCGAGCGGCATCTCCATCAGTTTTGCCGATGAGTATGACTCGTACGAGCTCCCGAAACTGGAAGAATTTCTCGGCAAGAAGGTACAGTGCGTTTACCCTGACGAAAACCTCCTCGTGCCGATTCCGGAAATCTATCAGCGTATCACACACAAAGAGAGCGAGGGCAAAGGGCGACACCGGCAACATCGTCCGCCCCGGAAACCCGAAGCTTGAGCACCGGCGCGATGTGGTTCGAGCAACGTTGCTCTGACCGAACTTGCCGTCGCCCGACCAATCCTACCGAGTCTCGATTCCTGGTGCGATATTGACCTGAAATTTCCTGACTTCCTTCGTTTTCCCGTACGACAGCGTTGCCGTGTATTCCCCCGAGGCAAAGAATTTCTGCCCCTGGCCGCCGTAATCCGTAAGCAAATCTTTCGTCGGTTTCAGGTCCCACACAACCCGCCCGATTCCCGGATTTCCCGGTGACGAAAGATTCGCAACAGTTCTCCCTTCGGAGTTTGTCACGGTTATTTTCACCGGGTCCCCTGTAAACTCCTTCACATAGAAGCTGAACATCGCCCCCATCGGCGGATTGGTCCCCCGGTATTCGGCGCCTCCCGAAGACTCAACCCATCCATCGTAAGGAAAATATCCGTATGCCGGTCGCGGCTGGAACAATTCGGCGGCCTTTGCCTGGACCTCAGGCGTCAATTCCTCAAGCGGCCGGATGTCGTCCACGATGAACAGACTACGGCCGTGCGTGGCGATGACGAGATCATGGTCGCGCGGATGAATAACAATATCATCGACGGCAACACGCGGCAGTTCACCGAACTTCTCCCAGTCGTTTCCACGGTCGAGACTGACAAACAGTCCGAATTCGGTTCCGGCAAACAGCAACTCAGGATTCTTGAGGTCCTCGCGGACGACTTTCACGGGTCCCTCAGCAGGAAGATTACCGGCAATGCTCGTCCACGATTTCCCGCCGTCAGATGTCCGGAATGCAAGCGGCTCGTACATCCCGCCCGGATATCCCGTAATTGTCGTGTAGGCGACTTCTGCGTCGAAATGTCCGGGCTCAATCCTGCCAATCCATTGACCCTTCACGTTCTTCGGCAGCGACCCGGTGAGGTCCGTCCAGTGATCACCGCCGTCACGGGTAACCCATAGTTTGCCGTCGTCCGTGCCGGCCCAGAGCATCCCTGCGACGAGAGGAGATTCCGCCAGTGCATACACGACTCCATAATTCTCCGCGCCGCTCCCGACTGTCAGGATCTTCCTGGGGTCCTGCGCAGAGAGATCGGGGCTGATGGCTTTCCAGTGTTCACCGCGGTCAAAGAGCTTGAATACGCGATTGCCGCCGAGATACATTGAACCCTTTTCGTGCAGGCTGGGAATCAGCGGCGAGTTCCAATGGAACCGGAAGCCTGGTTGCCCCTCGGCGGGTTCGGGCCGCAAACCTTTGATTTCACCGTTGCGCAGGTTGAACCGATGGACATAACCCTCCTGCGATTCGGCATACACAACTGCAGTGTCGAACGGGTCGAACACGCAGTAGAAGCCGTCGCCGCCGCCAAGGTTTGTCCAGTCCGTATTCAGGATTCCCTCCTTCGAATGTGTCATGCTGGGGCCGAGCCAGTTGAGATTATCCTGGAGCCCCCCGGCAATCCGGTAGGGTGTACTCGAGTCCAGCGTGATCCGGTAGAATTCTCCCGCCGCAAACTTGTTGAGGAACTGCCAGAGCTTTCCGCCGTCGAAACTTTGATAGACACCGCCGTCTGTTCCAAGGATGAGCTTCTTTGTATTGCGCCAGTCAATCGCCAGGGCGTGGCAATCGGCGTGGACATTCTTGAAGAAATCCTCCTGGAACGTCTTGCCGCCGTTATCAGAAACGTGGAGCATATATCCGAGCACATAGATGCGCTTGTCATTCTCAGGATCGATCCTGATCTGGCTGAAATAGAAGGGGCGTGGATCCAACGCATTCATTCGTGTCCAGTGCTCTCCGCCGTCTTCCGTCCTGAAGACCCCTCCTGCTTTGCTTTCAACATCGTTAATCGACGACGATCCCCCCTCTTCGCTCTGAACCAACGCGTAAAGAATCTTCGTGTTCTTACGGAAGACATCCAGGCCGATGCGTCCTGTCGATTTTGGAAGACCGTTCTCAAGTTTTTTCCACGTCGTTCCTCCGTCCGTGGATTTGAAGATACCACCCAGGTCTTTGCCATCGGTCGCTTCAGGGCCTGAGGTGAACGACCAGGGCGTTCTTCGCCGGGCGTACAGCGCCGCATACACCGTGCCGTGGTTGTCGGGATCGAGAACGACGTCACCGCATCCCACCCTGTTCTCATATCCTTTCGGTCCGGCAAGAATTGCGTTCCACGTTTTTCCGAAGTCCGTCGTCTTATAGAGACCGCGCCCAGAACTGTAATTCCAGAGATCACCCATCGCAGCGGCGTAGACGGTGCCGGTGTCCGCCGGATCGACGACGATTCTCGCAATCGTCCTGCTGTCTTTCAAGCCGACGTTCGTCCAGGATCCCCCGGCGTCCGTTGAGCGATAAACTCCGTTTCCCCAGCTAGAACTGTTGCGGTCATTCGCCTCGCCGGTGCCAACCCAGACCTGTTGAGCGTTGGAGGGTGCGACAGCAATCGCTCCGATCGCGGCGACTTCTTCCTTTTCAAAAATGGCGTCAAAGGTTGCGCCGTCGTTGGAAGTCTTCATAATGCCGCCCGTCCCCAATCCGACGTAATACGTGTAGACATCCTTCGGATCCAGAGCGATTGAGGATACTCTCCCTCCCATCACTGCGGGTCCGATACTCCGCGCTTTCAATGCTTTCAGCATGATGGAATCCGGAGTGTGTCCCTCAACCGCATTCTTTTGTCGTCCTTTGTCCGATTTTGCAGGTTGCGCGAAGGTGGCTGCAGTCAGTAGCAAGAATAGGCAAGCAGTCAGGTGCAGTTGCAGACGAGCACTGTGCATAGTGAAGCCCCTTGATGTTGGTCAATGGAAGAAGAATGTGAAAAATCAGTTGAAAAAGGTAATCAAGCCGCACACAAAACGCAAGGGTGGGGATTATCGCGAAGGGCGATTCCCTCCTGGCGCCGCCGTGCGCACAGGGTCCTGGGTCAAAAGCTAGATTGCATACGAAGCTTCAGCACAAGGAATTGTGCAGGCAAGAACGAACGGGCGAGAAGTCCAGAGGGAGAATGCGGGATTGTGGTGTTAGGAGTTCGAGGCTTTGGGAACCCTGACGCCCACGAACAGAAGCGCGCGAAATCCGTTCAGCGGGTTGTCAATTTACTGTAACGAGTGTGGACCAGTCATCCTGTGTCTTGTCGAACTGTCCGACAACTTCAACGGGCGTTCTGCCGTCTTCACCGTTCGTCGTTCCGAACCCCTGAAAAAGAATCCACGTATCACCGGAAGTTGCATAGATCCTCAATTCCGGAGTGATTGCAAGCTTTGCAGGCGGAGAAAATCCCACAAAACTCCCGTCTCCTCCGCCAAGACTTGCGGGTTTCGCAGCGTATTTCTTTGCTTCACCGACCAGAATATTCATGCGCTGGATGATGAGGTCTCGCTGAGCCGACTCGCCATAGGAATTCATCCAGTTGAAGGCACCATAGACTGCCATTCCGACGATAAGGACAGTGAGTACAATAATCAGAAGTTGTTGTTGACCCATGGCGTTCTCTTACCTATTGGATGACGAGCCCCCGGGCACCCAGTTGGCCGACCACCGAAGATGTCCGGTTGCCAACGACTTCAAATGCCCAGTTATCGGTTTTCTTCTGATCGGCGCAATACCTCGCAAGTTGCGTAACGATTCCGATCTTTTCCTGCTTCGTCATCACGTTCCATTTATCTTCATTGACCACGAGTTTTCCCTGTAAGGCATCGAAACGATAGACCAGCCCACTCGACTGCCAGTTCCTCACCGTCTGGTCAGTTTTTGCAAAGTCTTCCGGCATCGTCGTACGGTTAACGATATTGAAGTAGTCATAGACCAGGTAGGAGAATCCGAAGATGCAGATGGAGAACAGGGCGATCAAAACTCGCCTTTGCCGTCGTTCCCTTTTATCTTCGTCAGCAACGTTGGTTACTGTCATTGTCAGGTCTTAGGAATGCTGTCCGTTTTGCAGTGACGATGTTTTTTCATCAACACCTTCAAACGTAGTTACCGGATACAATCTTCGTCGATGCGGCGACGAAAACCCGGCACACGCGTATGAGTCACCAAACGCCGACATACTACAGCATAAAGTCTGTATTGTCAACAGTTGTCGACATGACTGCCGGCAGGGGTAAGTCAACAATTGCGATGCACCAGAGTTCTGCGGGGCCGCGAGACTGAAGGGACTTTTCCCCCCTGGCCAATATAAGAAGAGGAACTCAATTTTCAAAATATCGCTGTCAATTCACCTGACCTCATCGAGTGAGCGACACCCCCAGCCATTTTTCGAGCGTTGAATAAACGAGCTCCTTTTGTTCCGGCGGCAGATTGTTGATACGGGTGGTATGCGATCCTCCTGGTTTCACAATTTTTACAGCGTTCGTCTTGCCGGAAAGTTCCATCGCCGTAGCTCCCCAGAGATCCGTTTCGCCGTACACGTAGAGAATATTCCCGCCGTAATCGCGCAGCCAGGTGTAGACTTCGTACATCACCGTCGGATCGAATTTCAACATTGTGTGCTTCGGCGCCAGAATGATGTTTGTCGGATCTTTGACGGCGGTGAGATAGCTTCTGAATTCCGTGATGTCATAGCCATAGTAACCGATCTGCGTATACGCCTGATACTGGAATGGTTCGTACATGGCGATGCCCCGATCGGAGTAGTAGAACAAGGATGCAATGGTATCGAGACCCCGGAGCAATGTATCCGGCGGCGCATCGGGGGAAGGGATTTCGTCCGGTGTATGCCCGTATTGCCAGTATCCGCACGGATACTCCAGGACGCTGTACTCATAGGCGAGTGCCTTGCCGATTGAAAACGTGTAGCCCTTCCGGATTGCCAGTGCATCGACCAATGGCAGTATCTCTTTCTCACGTTTGAGCAGCGCGATTTGATATTGTTTGAGCTTCTCGCGCACGTCCTTCGTTCCAACCGTGCGAAGGAATTTGATGATCCGGGGATCCTCCTGCGAGAGATTCACGGGTGCAACATACGGAACACTGACATCGACATCGTCGGGAAAGAAGTACCGGTAGAACAGCGTCGTCTGCCCCCCTTTGCTGATCCCGCTGCTGACCCACTTTCCCTTGTAGAGACGCTTCAACAGAACTGCGATGTGGTGAAGATCTTCAGAGGCCTGCTGGATCGTCAGATACTTCCAATCCAATGAATCCGGCCGTGACGTGCCGAAGAACCGGTGCTCGACGACAATCTGATTGGATTTGAGAATTGATGTCAGTTCGGCCGGTCGACCGTCGCTGGAATAAGAATAGCCTTCGGTAACATACACGACAGGCTTCTCGAAATCCGTGTGAAAAACATAGACCGACTGCAGGAACGACTTGCCGCCGGGATTTTTGTGGTCCAGGGGTTGGCGGACACGAAGTTCTGCACCTGTCTTGAAAAACACGGTATCCACCGTTGCCTGAACAACTTCTTCGACTCCCGGCAGTTCCCTCAATCTCTGGAAAAATTGAGCATCCTGGCTGTACGCGGTAATGCAAAAGAGGGATATGAAGACAACGGTCTTTGGTGCCATCGTCAACTCCGAGCAAACGGTAATACTGCACTGCAATTCGCCACAGCACCCGACGGGCAATGACGTCAGGGGTGCCCCTGCCTTGCCAAAACGGTTAAACTTAGTGAATCAGGGTAGTAAAATCAACGCGGTTGCCGACGGGTCAGGAATATCCTGATGTTTTTCCAGAGACGAGATCAATCCCCGAAACGAGGGTTCCTTGAATCTGAGAATGTTCAGAGAAACGATGAGGAAGTTGAATCAAAGGATGGAAAGTGATGGAGTCGGCGATTTGATTCTGTTGTCACTGAATTCAACAGGAGGCACAAGATCGCACGCCCTGAGCCGCAGCTCGTACTGTCCCATGATTGACTGAAAAAAATCCCCGGCATATGCCGTCGAGACGTCAGGCGTACTTTGAAACAACTGACCACGCTTTGCCGGCGAAAGGCCGGGGTACCGGCGGATCCACGCACGCCTCCACTTCATCATGAGCCAGCGGTCAACGGAATCCAGGGTATTCGATGGGACAACAGCATTGATGAATCGTTCAGCAGGAGATATCCCCCGTTCTACTGACGGCTCCGCCGGTTCGGACAGGCACAAATTGGGGAGAAAAGCCCTCGTCCAGGTGTTCGCGTTCAGAAATTTCTTATACAGTGCCGGATTAATCATCGGCACGAGCGTGACAACCTCCATTGCCGTATAGAGATTTCTGTCAACCACCTCAAGACGATCTTCAGAGACAATATGATTATAGCAAAAGAATTTCTTTCTGTTGAAGAGGATGGTTTTTTTGAGGAGCGTGCAGAGGGTTCTGACGATCCACACTCTGTTTTTCGCGGTGGCGATGACAAAATCGATATCGGATTTTT
>DATDNS010000238.1:0-2645 GCA_036518155.1 Bacteroidota bacterium | reverse complement strand
GAAACTTGCTGCCCCCTTCGTGCCATTTCTCTCGGATGAGCTGTTTCGAAACCTCTCAACAGAGCATCAACGTGCAACCGAGCCGTCTGTCCATCTGACAATGCTGCCGGAAGTCCACAAGGAGCTGATCGACCGCGCCCTCGAACAAAGAATGGAATACGCGATGAAGGTTGTCGAACTGGTACGGGCGATGCGAATGAAATCCAACCTGAAAACGAGACAGCCGTTGTCACGCATCATTATTCCGGTTCTCAGTGAGGATCACAAAAATTCCATCAGCCAGATGGAGGAAGTGATCCTTGAAGAGACAAATGTCAAGAAAATCGAGTTCGTCAGCGATGAGTCAGGCGTTGTGAAGAAGAAAGCGAAACCGAATTTCAAGACGCTCGGGAAGAAATACGGAAAAGAAGTCCAGGTTGTGGCGGCGGGGATTCGCGAATTGGCCATAGCCGATATCCGGCGGCTGCAGAAGGAAGGCACGTTCATGCTCTCGGCATCCGGCAGGGCGTTCGAGATCAGCGTCGAAGACGTTGAAATCCTTCACGAAGACATCCGCGGCTGGCTTGTCGAAAGCGACGGATCGCTGACGGTCGCTCTGGATACCGAGCTGAACGAATCACTCGTCAATGAAGGGCTCGCGCGCGAGTTTGTGAGCAAGGTCCAGAATCTGAGAAAAGAATCAGGCTTCGAAGTGACAGACCGGATCAGTATTCATCACCGTTCATCTGAAAAGCTTTCAAATGCGTTGGAACAAATGAGCGAGTATGTCAAACAGGAGACCCTTGCCAGGGAAATCAAACGGTCAATGGCGGGGGACAAATCAATTCTCATTTTTAACAGTGCGGACATCAATGGAGAACAATGTGAAATTGCAGTTGAGAAGATTTAGTTATACTATCGAATCAAGGAATTATATTCACCACTCTATTGGCGGGAGATGAATCATGCCGACGAAGACGACAAAAAAAAACTCACCGACGAGAATGAAAGGCCGTGGCGCAAAACCTTCAAAACCCGCTAAGGCAGCAGCTCCGAAACTCTCAAAGGCCAAGGCGAAACCGGCCGCAACAAAGCTTCCGCCGAGAAAGGGCTATGGCAAAGCCGACCTCGAGCATTTCAGAGAAATTATCCTCGAAAAAAGAAAAGAAATCCTCGAGGAGCTTGAATCGCTGAAAGCATCGATGATGGACGTGACGACCGGCGAGTATGTGACCGAGAATTCGACGTACTCGCTGCATATGGAACAGGGGACCGATGCCATGGAGCGTGAGAAGACGTTCTTATTCGCATCCCGTGAAGGGAAGTTCCTCAACTATCTGGATGATGCGCTGAAGCGGATCGAAACAGGGAGCTACGGATTTTGCACGGAATGCGGGACGTTGATCGATAAGGCGAGACTGGAAGCAGTCCCCCACGCGCAACAATGCGTGAAATGCAAGATGAAAAAGGGAAACTGACCGGAATTGACGGACACCGAGAAGCAGGCTGTGTTGCCCCGTAATTTTGTGCGCGCACTCTATATTTCCGCTGCAGTCGTCCTCGTTGATCAAGCGACAAAACTGCTGGTGAAGGGGTTTTCATTGCCCTTCTTGAATTTTAATCACGTGGGCCTGGAGCCCGGAACCAGCATTCAAATTCTTGGTGACGCGCTCCGGTTGACATTTATTGAAAATCCCGGAATGGCCTTCGGGATCGAACTTGGCAGCGGGCTGTACCTGGCATTGTTTTCGTTGATTGCAAGCGCCGGCATTTTCTACTATCTCTACAGAGTGCGCGATCAGTCCTTCGTTGTCCGTGCTTCCCTGGCGCTGATTCTTGGCGGGGCGATTGGAAACCTCATTGACAGAGTCTTTTACGGTGTGCTGTTCGGGAACGGCACACTCTTCCACGGCAAGGTTGTGGATTTCGTGGACGTGAATGTTCTGCACCTTTCGCAGTTCGGTATTTTCAATGTGGCTGATGCAGCGGTGACAACGGGTGTGGTGATGCTGCTCCTGGTTCACCGTCATCTTGATATCGAACCTGAGCCAGCGGCTGACTCCACGCGCGGGTTCGAGGGGCCGGCTTCGGGACACGGCAATCGGTCTTCCGAGACCAAAGCGATTTCGGAAAAAAGCGAACTGGAAATTCTATGAAATTTGGATCTCAGGACCATAACGCGTGAAAGTTCTGTATTGGACCGGACTTATTGTCGTCGTGGATCAGGCGAGCAAACTCTTTGTCAAAGGGGGTTTTACGCTGCCGATCATTGGGTATTGCCCCGGTATGGAAATCGGAACAAGCATACCGGTACTCGGTGATTTTTTTCGGCTCACGTTTATCGAAAATCCAGGGATGGCGTTTGGAATCGATGTCGGAGGCAAACTCTTCCTGACGATGTTCTCCACCCTCGCAAGCATTGGAATCCTCTATTACTTGTTCAAGATCCGTGACGAAGCGTTGGTCATTCGCGTTTCGCTGGCGATGATACTGGGCGGCGCAATTGGCAACCTCATCGATCGCGTGTTCTACGGGATCCTGTTCGGAGACGGACCCCTTTTCTACGGCAAAGTCGTCGATTTCCTCGACGTGGATTTCTTCAACGTGAGTTTTGCGGGTTTCCATATTTCCCGGTGGCCGATCTTCAATGTGGCCGACGCGGCAGT
>DATDNS010000237.1:0-2407 GCA_036518155.1 Bacteroidota bacterium | reverse complement strand
CGACGTGGAATGACACGGCTCACACCGACTCGATCTACACACCGGTCTTCATGAATGCCCAGAGCACCAGCATGTTTGCGGATGCCTCGGGCCACCCGGGATTTGTGCAATCAGGCAATCAGAATGTAGATCCGGGATTTGGTGCATCGATCCCGAACGTTCTCACTCAGGTCACGAACGGTCTGTTGAACTGGTTCACTAAAGTGCGGACGGGAACAGGTACGACAGAAGTCTATGGATACCAGATCACACAGGTGACGAATGCCGCAAACTGGACGCCACCCTGGCCGCTGCCGGAAACCGCCGACATGAAGTACACAAACACTGCTGTAAAGAATTCGGCTACGGACGGGCGACCTTTGGGAGACCCATGGTGGTTCAACGGAACGAACGGCGGACCAACCGGCGTCAGCACTCAGCGCTTACCGATTCCGTCGAAGTTTGACCTCTCGGAAGCCTATCCGAATCCGTTCAACCCGAGCACGAATATTGAATACACGCTGAACAAGGCGGGCGTCACGAATCTCCGCGTGTACAACATTCTCGGTCAGGTTGTCAGCACACTTGTCGATAACGTCAATCAGACGGCCGGTACCTACAAAGTCACCGTCGATATGTCGCACGTGACGAGCGGTGTCTATTTCTATGTCCTCGAGCAGGGACAGAACCGCATTGCTCATAAGATGCTGTTGCTGAAGTAATTTCTGGATATCTTCCCGTTGCAGGAGGCGCCGTCAAGGTGCCTCCTGTGCGGGGATTGATCGCGATTTGTACTCCATAGAGGTCATTCCCAATCATCACATGGATTTTTCTGTAATCGGACCTGCCGGCAAGTCCCTGACCGAAATCCTTGCTTCAACAAAGGTCTTCTGTACAATTTCCGCAAAGGCAATGAAATTATGAACGCTAGCACGGATAGAACGAGACATCCTGCCGTTTGGGTCCCGACACTCTACACCGCCGAAGGACTCCCGTTTGTTGTCGTGAATGTTGTCTCCGTTCTCATGTACAAGAGCCTTGGCCTGACCGACGCGAAGATCGCATTCTTCACGAGTCTTGTGACGATTCCCTGGGCACTCAAACCGCTCTGGGGGCCGTTGCTCGAAATGTTCAAAACGAAAAAATACTTTGTTCTCGCAACACAGTTCCTTGGTGGTATTTCATTTGGGCTGGTGGCGCTGTCACTCAATCTGCCGGACTATTTTGCGTGGACCCTTGTATTCTTCGGAATCATCGCGATCAATTCGGCGATTCACGATACGGCGGCCGATGGTGTGTATCTCAATGCGCTCTCCGACAAACAACAAGCCCAGTATGTCGGGTGGCAGGGGGCGTTCTATAACGTCGGCAAGGTGCTTTCCCAGGGGGGCTTCGTTTATGTTGCCGGGCGGCTCGAAAAGAGCGTTGGCGTCGTATCCGCCTGGACGATCGTTATGGGGTGTTTTGGAATCCTCCTTGTGGCGCTTAGCATCTATCACTGGCGCTTTCTGCCGACAGGAGGCAGGGCGGGCGAAGTGAAAACAGTCAAGGAAACACTGGCGACGTTTTGGAATGTCGTCCTCACGTTCTTTCAGAAGAAGTACATCCTCTGGGCCATTCTCTTCCTGGTCCTGTATCGGTTTGCAGAAGGGCAGGCGATTAAGATTGTTCCGTTGTTTATGCGTGCGGCCCGTGAACAGGGCGGACTCGGCCTTTCGACCGAAGACATCGGCGTCTTGTACGGATTTTTTCCCCCTCTTGCATTCATTCTCGGATCGGTTCTCTCGGGCTATTTTACGGCAAATCGCGGCCTCAGGAAATCCCTGCTCGTTCTCTGCGCCTTTTTCAATATCCCGTTTGCTGTCTATACGTTTCTGGCTATCGTCCAGCCGACGGACTTTGTCACCATTACGACACTCGTTGTGTTCGAGTACTTCGGTTACGGATTTGGCTTTGTCGGACTGACGTTGTTTATGATGCAGCAAATCGCACCGGGAAAATACAAAATGGCACACTACGCATTCGCCACGTCGTTGATGCAATTGGGTTTCCTTGTCCCGGCGATGGTGAGCGGGCTGGTCAGCGACTACCTTGGTTACAGACACTTTTTCATCTGGGTCATGATTGCAACAATTCCATCATTCCTGATAAGTTGGCTGGTTCCTTTCAGGCAAACTGAAAGCGTCGACCATGACGGATAACCCCACTGCAAAGAGAATCATCATTGACGGCAGCAAGGCAATGCGTTCGCTTGTCGTGATCCTCGTATTCGCGGTGTTGATGCCCGTCAAGGCGCAGAAGAAGGAAATCATCGGTTACTATCCCTCCTGGAAATGGAGGGTGCAGGATTCACTCATCCGACCAGAGAAGATTCCATTCGACAAATTTACCGCTATCAACTATGCATTTTTCTATCCTTTGCCCGACG
>DATDNS010000236.1:0-6934 GCA_036518155.1 Bacteroidota bacterium | reverse complement strand
TGTCGCTTTCGCGGATTCAGGAACTCCGCCAAGTCAGAGACTTCATTTCACCCCTGGAAAGCCGGCATGAGACACCGTTTTTCATCGTTGGGCAGCATTTGCTTCGTACTGCATTCGCCGTAGACCGGATTGCGATGTCTGTGCCCGGTGCCCCCCCACACCTTTTGACCCGCCTATGACGTTTGCATGACAACTCAGAACTACAAAAGGGTAATCATGCATGTAAGAATCAACGGATTGATGCTTCTCACAATCGAGAAAGGAAATCGAAATGGAACCGGTCGGAATAGCCATATGTGGTGTGGTTCTTTTGCTGATCGCTGTCCGGCATCTTTGCATCGCCATTAAATCGACAATCCAGTCAGGGAGGTCATAATGTCAAGTCCAAGCACAGTTCATCCGCATACACCGCATCGCTCAGCGACAAGCTCTCGACGGCGGGCCTGGCCCGGTGCAGAGCAATCCCCGCAACCCGACTACTCATTGACGATGTCTGATTACCTCCTCATTGCGGCGCTTTGGGTCATTACTGTAGCGTTGCGATATTTCCTGATTATACTTTTTGTTGTCGGGACGACGAATCTTGCACTGGCCCAAGCTGCAAGCCGAGGGTCGGTGTTTGCTGCTGGAGAAACACTCCAGTATAAGGTGAAATGGGGATTCTTCAGACTCGGCACTATTGTGATCACCCAGCAACCGTGCACTCCCGACGGATCCGGCAGGTGTCTCCTCGTCATGAGCGTGCACTCTGCCAGCGGATTGCCGTTCGTCAACGTGCACTTTGTCAACAGGAGCTACAAGTCACCCCGGTCACTGTGGGTCGTTGAAGAGACCATCATCGCGGGAGAAGATTCTTCGGACCGGACTGTGTATTGGCAGGACACCTCGGGGAGTATGCTGTTCTGCAGGAAATCACAACACGGGTCGACCACCACGACGCTCGATAGCTCGCACGTTCAGGGTTTGTGTTTCGATGCTCTTGGTCTCTTTATGATGGCGCGACTGTACGCCTCAACAAGTATGACGCTTGCCGTCCCAACCCTGAATGAATTTGCCGTCAAAGAGACCGAGATCAATTTCACCGGCGATGCGGAGAATATCGAAGTCGCTGCGTGCGACAAGCCTGTCCGCTGCCGCCGCATTGAAGGAAATGCACGATGGGTCGGCAATTCCTTCGCCGGCATGAATGGGCCGTTCACCGGCTGGATCAGCGATGACGAGGCCTCCATACCGGTCAGAGCTGAACTCAAGATCGTTCTGGGGTCAATTGTCCTCGAGCTCGAATCGACGAATCGATCCGATTGGGGCCCGGGGAACATAGCATTGAAGTAATTCCCGCACGAACATACCCAAACGTACGCACGAACAGGGAGAACAACCATGAGTAATCTCGTCACTGGAGGTCTTGGATTTGTCGGAAGAAGGATTGTTGAAGCATTGCTTGCGGAAGGCGAAAGCGTCAACGTCCTCAGTCTTCCCACGCCGGGTTTTCCGTCAGCAATCAGCCGGTCGTACGCAACGTTCCTCGGCGATATCAGGGATCCTGTTGTGGTCCGAAAAGCGATGGCCGGATGCAAGTACGTTTATCATCTCGCCGCGTACGCACGGAACTGGGCACGGGACCCCGGGACGTTCTTTGAGGTCAATGTGCAGGGGACCGACGTTGTTCTTCGGGCAGCTCTCGAAACCGGCGTCGAAAAAGTGGTCTACACGTCAAGCAATCTCGCGTTGGGTCCCTCCAACGGCAGCGAAGTCAACGAAGCACATCCCCGCACGACGGACTTCCTGACGGAATACGAGCGGTCAAAATTCATCGCGGAAAATCTGGTGAGATCCTACGTGCGAAAAGGACTTGATGTCGTTATCGTGAACCCCACCCGCATTTATGGACCCGGTCCCCTCGACGAATCGAATTCCGTGACGAAAATGATTCTGTGGTACCTGCAAGGAAAGTGGAGGTTCATTCTGGGCAACGGCGACGCTACGGGCAACTATGTGTTCGTCGATGACATCGTTCAGGGGCACATCCGCGCAAGGAAATACGGAAAGCCGGGAGAGAACTACATTCTCGGCGGCCAGAACGCCTCGTTCAATGAGTTCTTCTCGACACTGGCTGGAATCGGAGGCCGCACATTTCGACTTTTCCATCTGCCGGCCGGACTCGCGCTCCTCTTCTCGCAAATTGAAAGGGCAAGGGCTCGGACCTTCCGTCACTATCCACTGATTACACCCGGATGGACAAGGACGTTTCTGGCTAACTGGGAAAATTCGTGCAAGAAAGCGGAGCAGGAGCTCGGCTATTCGCCGAAATCGCTAAAAGCAGGAATGGAAGATACGGTAAAGTGGCTGGAAACGAATTCGCTCTTCTGACAAAGCAGAATCATTCCGGGGATGCCGAAACGTTTGATGCCGTCGTTTTGGAATCATCGGCGGTACCGTCGTACGGGGTGGTTGTAACGCAGCCTGTGCCGACAACAGATTCGCGGTGGTCCTAACGCTGGCTTACCTCAACCAGTCTCAGCACGCCCTCCGAAACAACGCGTACATCCCGGTTTTCCAGCAATTTGCTGTAGATTTGCTGAGGCATATCATTCGCAAGAACATACACCCTGCGTTTGCGCGCCAGCAATTCTCCTTCCAACTGAATCGCATCCTGTCCCCCATCAGCCCAGACATCAAGGATGACGACATCTTTTGCCAGTTGCAGAGGACCGGCGGCATCTTTGTTGCCCCAGTATGCAAACAATGCCGCATGGTCGGGGATGACTTTCTCCACGGCATCGTAGCGAGCTGAGTTCACTTCACGCCGAAACCGCGACCCCACGAGGTCGGTCTCCAGATGAAAGAAAAGCGCCCATCCAACACACAGACCGATAAAGACCAGAAAGACGCTTCGGTTCCTGGAAGCATACCATGCCACAATCGTCGCTGCGGAGAGCACAACAGGAAGAAAACGCTGTAAAACGAGTTTCGCCGTTGGTGGAGCGAGAGACAGGACAGCGGCAACGAGTGCCATGCCCGCAACAAATCCGATTCCAGCCGGAAGCACTTTGAATGTGACGCGGTCGATGAAGAGCCCCAGCACAATCGCCGTGAGGGGAAGGAGTTCCAGGAAGTAACGCTGGTTGAAACTCAATCCGTCCGTCCGATTGAAACCTGCCGCCACGAACACCAGGAGTGTCGGAACGACGATCAATCCGAGCGTTCGAATTTCCAGATCCGCCATCGACAACGTTGCCCGACGCGCGAACCAGGCCGCGACCATCCCGATCAGCGCCAGGCCCAGCCAGGGAGACGATTGAATCCAGGATTTTTTCATAATCCCGTTCATCAGGATGGTGCCGGAGGCGGCATTCCATTGGTAGTGCCCGGAGCGAATATGGTCTGTATTCTGACCGTACGATGAATAGTCCACGACTTTCGACCAGAACACCCGAAGCGGCTCGACAATCGAAGAACCCGCCGTATTTGCCGCAACGACTTCCGCATAAGAAACCACTTTGGGGAACGGATGCCAGACATCGTAGCGATAGAAATTGATGGTTGCGATGACAAAGAGTACAAGGACGATGCCTGAAGCGTACGAAGCCGCGGTCTGAACGCGTTTCCGCGCAAACAGCAGCAATCCAACCCCCAGGAAAAACGCGAAGGCGACGTTCGGTTCCCGCACACCGATTGCAGCACCAGCAAGAATGCCGCCGACAAACGCCGGCATCATTGTTTCCTTTTTGCGCGCCTGAAAGCAAAGGAACAGACTTCCGAGACAAAGGGCCACGGAAAGCATTTGCGGCCAAAGTCCCTGGGCGTATTCAACGCAGTACCCTCCGAGTGCGAAGAGGATACTGGCGACCCACGGAGTCATTCGCTCGCGCGCCACTCGTTCGACATAACAAAATACCAGATAGACCGAGACGAGGAAAGCGAGCGTGTTGAGGAAAAACAATCCGCGCAATCCGAGATAGGAAAATGGGAGGGCAACAAACGCGTAGAGCGGCGCGACAAGAGCAACGACCGGCGTCGACTCGACTACACGGTGATTTGCTTCAGGATCGAACCAGACAAGTTCCCGGCTCGGTGTCAGATGTTCCGTTCCGGGCGCTTTGAGCATGCCGTGCCGGAGGGCAACGACTGTTGCGAGGTAATTATCTTCGTCGATGATGAAGACGCCGGGGACGACGGTGAGCGTGAGAACGATGCCGAGGATAACGAGAAGGGAAACCAGAATTGTCCGGTCGTTGAGTTTAAGGCGCGGATTTCCGGTGTTCACGATCCGACCGATGGGTGCGTTAGGAAAACGGTAAAAGCAAGCATTTGCGAAGCGTCCGGAAGAATTAACGATTGCTTGTCAAAAGGTACACATTTTTGGCAGAAATTCTTCGGGGAGAATACCGGCGCGGCTTGCTGCAAGCGTGAAGAGAGGTCTTTGTGAAGATGATGAAATCGGCGAGCAGGCTCAAGCATTCTTTTCGGCAGGCGATTCAGCCGCTTCACGTGAACGATGAACGACCCTCACCCCGGCGCGGTTGAAACGGGGTGAGGATCAATTCCTTGTGAACACCCGATGTGAAGGATGCTAGAAGAACCAGCCGAGATTCACGTACGGGAGTCCGCCGACGCCGGATTTGAGGGAAAAGTTATATCCGGCACCGACATTGAATCCGATCCCCGCCTGGTAATCCAGGCCGAACGTGGCATACAGGTGACTGGCACTTCCCGAGAATCCTCCGACATCGCCTGACACTCCCGTCCCCGTCGCTGTCACGGAAACCGATGCAAAGCTCAGTCCCACGACCGGCGTGAAGTTCCAGTTTGGGACCATCGCCCGGACACCTCCGCCGAAGGTGGTCGCCGTGAGATCTCCGCCCGTCACGCTTGCTTTCACGCTCCCATAGCCCGCCGTCAGTCGTGCCCAATCCGTCAGGTTGTAATCGGCATTGAAGCCGATCAACGTCGGGAATGGATCGCCGAGGAGTCCCAGATGAAGACCGAATCTGTCCTTCGTGCGATTGCTTTGGCCGAACGATGCAGGCGATAATGCGACGACCAGGAGCGCTACTGCGATCAACGATGCGAAGATCCGTTTTCCGTGTTTCATTGTGTTTCCTCCATAGTGGATGAGTGGATAGTGAACGGATCGTACGGCGGCCTCGCCTCTTCCCTCCTGTCAATTGTACTGCCTGGGATCCGGGGTTTTCTGAAATTCTTTCCCACGCTCTCGTAATTGTGTAAAGCAAACGCCGGGGACAGGACGACTACCCCGGCAAGTTGTTCTGCAACGCCTCCGCCAACAAGCGCCATCCTGCTCTCCGGCGCTTGCCGCAATGATCACGGACTCGGGCCGTGCACGAAAATGAGTTAAGCCAATCGAATGAAAGGAATGATACCGCTTGCGATCTTGTACTCGGTCGGAAA
Organism: Bacteroidota bacterium; assembly: GCA_036518155.1. Classification (GTDB taxonomy): domain Bacteria; phylum Bacteroidota; class Ignavibacteria; order UBA10030; family UBA10030; genus JADGQA01. Next base: position 1,522 of record DATDNS010000236.1, on the reverse strand, counting down.
GAAACTTCCTCCGACACCGGACTACGTGAAAGGGCCGCGGTGGAACTACTGAAATGTTAAGGAAGTGAACTTGAAATGTCAAGACCGAGTCGAAATCCGGACGGCAATAGTCCGGCGAAATCGACCGACAATCCGGCCCGCTCTCTTCGCGAGTCAACGTTTCCCACAGATGACACTAGAGACCTAACAGTCGGTCGACCGTGATGGAAGAAAGATCGGTGACAACGATGTCGGCATTGGGAAGTCTTTCCGGTGTACCGATCCCGAGCACTTTCATGCCGGCACGTTTTGCGGCTTCGACACCGGTGACAGCATCTTCAACAACGACGCAATCGGCGGGCGCAACGGCGAGGTTCTTTGCAGCAAGAAGGAATCCTTCCGGATCGGGCTTTGATTTCTCGATCCCAAATCCGTCGACGATCGTATCCAGCAAATGACCGATTTTCGTCTGTGCGATAATCGTTTTTGCATTTCGACTGTTGGAGGCAACGGCAGTCATGATGCCGCGCTTCCTGAGTTCGTGCAGCATCGTCAAGGCACCGGGAAGCAGTTCCCGAGGCGTTACAGCCGAAAGCGACTCGGCAAAATATCTGTTTTTCCGTTCGGCAATGCCGTTCTTCTGGTCTTGAGAGTAGTGTTTCCCCGAGGCTTTGGTCAGGATTTCGACACACTCCATCCGCGCCACGCCCCGAAACTTGTCATTGAATTTGTGGTCGAAAAAGTCAAACCCCTCTTCACCGGCGATCTTTACCCACGATCGATAGTGATACTCATCGGTTGACACCAAAACGCCATCAAGGTCAAAAATCACTGCCCTGGTCATTGAATTCACTTCTCCGCTCTGAAATTCATCGATATACCGTAATGTACAGAGAAGGCGCTGTTTTTCAAAACAGACGAGATCTCCGCAGCGCTTGTTCCGGGACAGGAAGACGGCCCGCGCTCACCTTAGGAGCTTTCTGCATTGGGTCGTAAACAGCCGGCGACAACACATCCGCCTGAACATTGAACAGGCCGGAGGGCAGGGAACAAACGGCCGAATGGTAACACCCTCGGTAAGCTCTCGTTGGAGTGTCCGGGTGCAATATGCATATCCAAACCTTGAGGAATTAATTACATTATCATCCTTTCGGACGATTGTCTTCCCTCCCATCTCTCTGTAGGTTGGCTTACAATTGAACTCATTCAAGACTAAAAATCCATTATTTGAATGCGGCAACATACCTCGTGCACATTTCACCGATCGACACAACATTGAGAGACAACACCATCGCCAACGTGAGTTACACTGCGGGTGCAACGACGAATCCGGGAACTAACACGTTAACCCAAAAATGAGATCCGCTTGCATCCTTGGCCATGTTCCGCGAGTTGGACGCTGTCCGGACTCACCCTACGTTTGCCGGGCGGGCCAATTCAAGTTGAACAACGATCAGAATTCCGGAGCCTTTGGAGACGTTTGTCATACCAGTTTGTCCGTCCCTGCTTTCAAACATCACACTTCATCCCACAATCCTAACGG
>DATDNS010000235.1:0-3172 GCA_036518155.1 Bacteroidota bacterium | reverse complement strand
GATATTACTGTACTTATCCGGAAGGTCAAACCACCGGGTTTTTGCGACCCGTCAGGAAGCATTGGATTGGCTGATCAGCACGTAAACCCGGTCTTGTCCCCTTGCTGCGAGGGATGAAATGCCAAAACCCAACTTCACCGGAACCTGGAAATTCAACCCGGCCAGGAGTCTGCTTCAAATCCCGGCCCCCAATTCAAGTTCGTTCGTCATCGAGCACGCAGATCCGGCGTTCCGCTTGACGCGTACTCACTTCATCGGTGAAACCTCCGACACGTTTTCAGTCGACCTCACGACGGACGGAAGAGGGGTGAGAGTTCACAGGCCCGGCCTGATCGTCCACGCCCGCGCCTACTGGGAAGGCAACGCTCTCGTGTTCGATTCGACGGTGATGCGGGGGGAAGAGACCGGTTCGAATGTCGTGCGGTATACGCTTGCAGATGACCTCAACTCGATCGTCGCCGAGGAACATTTCCGCAGCAAAGGTGTGAACTACGACAACGTCTGGATCCTGGATCGAAGCACGCAGGAGTAGAGGCCGTGACAACTCTTGCTTATGAGTCATAATTCCTCTACAATCTCGCGGATAAACTCGTCCAACTGTTCCGAATCCAGAGGATATTTACGCAGTGAAAAATCTCCGCATCGATCCCGCAACCGAGTCTGACACCCCGCTCATCGTTTCCTTCATCAAAAAGCTTGCAGAGTACGAGCGATTGGCCGATACCTTTGTCGCAACCGAAGCAGGGATTCGCGAGTTCCTGTTTGGCGGCAAGCGCTTCGCGGAAGTCGTGATCGCGCGCCTCGATAACCGTCCCGTCGGGTTCGCGCTTTTCTTCCACAATTTCTCCACGTTCGTGGGAAGACCCGGTCTCTACCTGGAGGATCTGTTCGTTCTCCCGGATCACAGGGGGAAGGGAATCGGCAAAGCTTTGCTGGTCTATCTCGCCAAGCTCGCTGTGGAACGAAAGTGCGGAAGATTTGAATGGGCTGTCCTCGACTGGAATACTTCCGCCATTGAATTCTACAAAAGTCTCGGTGCCGTCGGTCTCGACGACTGGCGCATCTTTCGTCTTTCCGGCGAATCGCTTGCCAAACTCGCGGACCAAATGACCTGATGGATTGACACGTCCGTCGTCTTCGACTGACACCCAGACCAGCCGCAGAAGCCTGAAGGGTTGAACGACTTCGTCTGCCAACCCTTTACGCACCGGTCGCCACCCTCAGCAATAGTCGAAGGGTGCAACGTGAGGACGTCGCCTGACGGTGGCGGGAACTTACAAAGGACACCCTTGTGAATAGATTGAATGTCATATTTATGGTTCTCCTGGTCCCGATGACAGTCACGGCACAAACTCAGATCCGCCAAACGGCGCTTCTCGCTTCGGGTTGGCGATTCATGCTCGGCGACGCAAGTGGGGCCTCCCACTTCGAATTCGACGATCACGGATGGCAGACGGTAAACCTCCCCCACAACTGGGGCTGGCAGGATGCGCAAGAAGGACGCCAGTATTATCGTGGACCGGGCTGGTATCGTCGTGACTTAGATATTGGCCCGCCGCAAGCGGGAAAACGATATTTCCTTCGTTTCGAAGCGGCAGGTTCGGTCGCTGATGTCTATCTCAACGGCCAATTGCTTGGCAAGCATCGCGGCGCGTTCGGCGCATTCTGTTTTGAGATTACGCACGGGTTGTCTACCTCGGGAAAGAATGTCCTCGCGGTGCGCGTAAGCAATGCCCCAGAGCGGGATCTCGCTCCGCTGAACGGCGATTTCTGCGTTTTCGGCGGCCTGTATCGTCCCGTACATTTGATCGAAACCAATGACGTATGTTTTACCCCGACAGACCACGCTTCTCCGGGTGTCGCATGGCATCAATCCGCTGTTTCCGGCAGCGAAGCAACGCTCGATGTTACCTCGCAAATTTCCAACGCTGCCAGGAAGGATTCCAGACTTACGCTGCGCACGTTCATTCTCGATGCATCCGGCAGCGTCGTTGAGGAGAATGGCCAGTCGATTCAGGTTCTCCAAAATGCCACGGCTCGGTATTCATCGAAAGTCACGGTGGCCCATCCCCACTTATGGAACGGCCGGAGTGACCCGTATCTCTATAAAGCCGTCGTTGAACTCCGTACGGAAGACGGATCACTCGTTGACGCCGTCGAACAGCCGCTTGGCTTGCGGTCGTACCGTGTCGATCCCGAACAGGGTTTTTTCCTGAACGGCAAGCCGTATCATTTACACGGGGTCAATCGGCACCAGGATCGGATGAACAAAGGATGGGCGATCAATAGTGCGGATATGGATGAAGACATGCGCATGCTCAAAGAAATCGGATGCACGGTGATCAGGTGTGCACATTACCAGCACAGTGATTATTTCTACAGCCTCTGCGATTCTGCCGGTATTCTCGTCTGGGCAGAACTTCCCCAGGTCGACGAGATCGACCCGTCACCGCAGTTCGAGGAAACATCCCGAAACCAATTGATCGATTTGATCAGACAGAATATCAATCACCCTTCGATTTTTGTCTGGAGCCTGTTCAATGAGCTTTGGCCGGGAAGAACAGACCCACACCAGGAACTGCGGGATTTGAACGTCGTCGCCCACCAGGAGGATCCTACGCGGCCGACGATCGCCGCTACGTCGCACGAGAAGATGCCGGCAATGAACAGGATCCCCGATCTGCTCGGATGGAATATTTATCCCGGCTGGTACAACGGATGGGGACCGAAGGATTCCTGCGGTGCCTTACTCGATGAGAGACGATCGACCAGTCAGCACGGTGGATTTTGTGTGAGCGAATACGGTGCCGGTGCCAATGTGGAACATCACGAAGAGGACCCGCAGCAACCCAAGACGGATGGCCAATGGCATCCCGAGGAATGGCAGGCGCTCGTCCACGAGGCCGCGTGGGGTGCAATGAAATCGCGACCGTTCGTTTGGGGGACGTTTGTCTGGAATATGTTTGATTTCGTCGTTCACAGCCGGCACGAAGGGGGTATCCCCGGACGAAACGATAAAGGCCTCGTCACGTATGACAGGAAGACGAAAAAGGACGCGTTCTATTTCTACAAAGCGAACTGGTCGGACGAGCCGACGTTGTACTTCACGAGCAGGAGATTTACAATCAGGACAAACCACGTCACGGACGTGAAAGTCTATTCGAATGCGAAG
>DATDNS010000234.1:0-4962 GCA_036518155.1 Bacteroidota bacterium | reverse complement strand
GTTCCATGATGTATTCTCCTTATTTCAGATGTTTTTATCTGGTTAATGAATAAAAAAAAATCAATCGCCTTTTAGTCCAGCACAATCTTTCCTTCTTTTGTCAATTTCACGACACGCTGATGTTCGAGGTCTTTCACAATGCGGATGACCGTTTCAACTCTGAGGCCGGCCATATCAGCAAGCTGCTGCCTGCTGAAGGGAACAACACACGGCTTTCCCTGGTCCTGATGACGTTCACGGAAGTAGTTGAGGAGCATCTTGATCCTGTGTTCGCCCTCTTCTATCGCGAGCTCGGAAAGCATGATCGATTTGTAGATGAGTCGCATCCCAAGCTGGCGCGTAATGTCGAGATGGATCGCAAAATTTTCCCTGAGCAGCAGGAGAAAGTCGGCCTTTCCGATTTTCCAGACTTCACTTGCCTCCACCGCAACTGCGGACGCCGGAAATGGTTCGCCTGCGAAGAACGGGGGGTCGCCGAAACTCTCGCCATTCGTGAAATACCCCTGGATGAACTCCTTTCCGTCTTCACTGACATTGACCATTTTGACCTGTCCCCGTCTGACGATGAAAAAGGAGCGGGCCGCATCACCTTCCCGAACAATCGTTTCTCCCTTCCCTACCTTGACAACCTGCGCGCCATACTTCCTGAGGACCGATTCGGGTATCGTCCCCGCTTCTCTTTTCACTGGTAATCTACGCAACGGTGACATTTGGGACTTATGACCTATATCATCATGAGGACGCGGGAATGCCGGAAGAAACCAACGGGATTCCCCGAATTGTCGTGTGGTAACTTATGAAATGAAGGGTGATAAATCAACGAGTAAGAAATCGCAGACCAGAGGCCCGAATTACCGGTATCCTTTTGCCTGCAAGGAGAATAACTCGGCGTAGAGGTTTCCCGTTGCCATTAGTTCATCGTGGGTACCTTCCTCAACAACGTGGCCGTGCTGTAGAACTATGATTCGCTGCGCCATCCGAACGGTTGAAAAACGGTGTGAGATGATCACCGCCATTCGCCCTGTCACCAGCTCAGAAAAGCGGACAAACACTTCATACTCGGCCCTCGCGTCCAATGACGCAGTCGGTTCGTCAAGAATCAGGACCTGCGCATCGCGCATGTACGCTCTGGCCAGGGCAATTTTTTGCCATTCTCCTCCCGACAGGTCCACTCCCTTCTCAAACCGCCTTCCCAGCATTTGACGATATCCATCGTTGAATCTGCTGAGGAGCGATGTCGCCAGCGATTTCTGTGATGCTTCCACGATTTGCGACGGGACGCTGCCGTTGCCCTTTGAGGACGTGATTCCATTCGAATTCGGCGGCCCGGCGACTTCATCGTGCGAATCCAAATACTCTCTTACCTTCTCAATTTCGCCTACACCGACGTTTTCATCAAAGCGAAGGTCGTATTCAACAAAATCCTGAAAGATCACCCCAATGGTCTTTCGCAACGATTGAAGGTCATACTCACGTAAATCGACGCCATCGAGGAGGATTCTCCCTTCAGAAGGGTCGTAGAGTCTGGCAAGCAGCTTTGTCAGTGTCGTCTTGCCAGCCCCGTTTTCACCCACCAGGGCGATTCGTTCGCCCGGCTTCACTGCAAAGCTTACGTTGCGGACGGCCCATTGATCACTGCCTGGATAACGAAATCCGACATTCTCGAATTGAAATCCTGTTCGGACCGGGGCCGGCACGTCGAGAGCATTGTCTGCCGTAACGATTGAAGGCTTCATTTCAAAAAATCCAAACAAATCTTTCAGGTACAGACACTGTTCATAAATCTCGCTCGCCCCGAAGAGAAGCCGTTGAATGAGATCGCGGCTGCGTGAAAACGAACCGGCAAGAAAAGTCAATGTGCCGATGGAAATTGCGCCGGAGACTGCCCGGACGAGAATAACGGCATATGCACCATAATACCCGGCTGTCCCAATCACTGAAAGTCCCGCACTCGCGACGCCCTTGCGTAGGGAGAGCTTCTTATTGTCTTCGTAAAACCTTTGCGAGATCGTGCGGAACCGTTCGATGAGCCACGGTGCCAGTCCGAACAATTGAACTTCCTTTGCTGTTTCGTCACTCGCGCCGATGTACCGGAGATAATCGAGACGCCGTCGTTCCGGCGTGTACCTGTAAAGCAGCGAATATTCAAGGGCGGCAAACCGCGTCTCACCGAGAAAGCCCGGGACGACGGCAACGGCAAGAAGCAACAGAAGCCACGGTCCGTAGAACAGCAGTGCAACACTCAACGAAGCAAGGGTGACCAAATCCTGTCCCATACTGAGAAGCTGGGCGAGGAGACCGATACGACTTGTCGTCTGTCGCCGCGCACGTTCAAGCTGGTCGTAGAACGCGGGGTCTTCGAATTGCTGGAGGTCAAGGGTGGAAGCATGTTCCATCAGACGGACGCTGGTGAGATTGGAGAACAAGTCACCCAGGAGGCTTTCGACGAGCGCCGATGCCCGGGCAAGGAACTCACCTGCAACGACGATGATAATCTCCATCGCCACGAGCAGCCACAACCGTGAAAGCTCTGTCGGATGTCCGCGCAACGCAATTACGGTATCGATGATGAGTTTTCCAATCCAGAGCGCCGACACGGGCACAAACGATCGCACAAAGCGAAGGACCACCATCGAGACTGTAAACCAGTGGTGCGTGTCCCAGACCATCCGGAGAAAAGGCGGAATATACCGCAGCGCAGCTACCCGCTCCCGCCACGTTGGGGATGCTGTGTGATATGGTACGGCCAATGTGATCACCTTTTGAATTGTTCTGATCCCGGCAGCGTGTCCAACGCAGGGTGGTTGCCTGGATCCGTAAGGATAGGAACAACATAAAGATCGTTGAAATTCCACAACGTAACTTAATCCTCACATTTTCACGGGTCGCTGGCGATTCCCCTCTCTATGTGTGCGTCCTGCATTCTTGCAGACGACCGAACCACGATATTGAAAATTGGTCTGCGATCGTCTGCAACCTTTTTCTTGGCCTTGCGTAATGAATTCTCAAAAATTGGAAAGGAAATGAACAGAAACAGACTTTTTCTCTGGCTTGATTCGGCAATGCTCCTTGCCGTTTTGCTTCTTGAATCCAAAGTACTGACCGGTGTCCCATTCCATGAATGGCTGGGGATTTTGATCGCTGCGGTCATCATCCTTCACCTGGTCTTCCAGTGGTCGTGGATTGAAGGACAAGCGCGCCGAATCTTTGCTCCCGGAGCGTGGCGGACTCGCATCAATTATTCCCTGAATTTTGGGTTGTTTGCGTGCATGGTTGCAGCGATCGTGTCGGGAATCATGATATCGGAACACGTCTTTCCGAATTCCGGCAGATCACTGAATGATGCGATGTCATGGCACGCTCTACACGACAATTCAGGCCACGCGATCATGTTTCTTATCGGCCTTCATTTGGCGCTCAACTGGGATTGGATACTCGCCGTTCTTCGCGGGCGTTTTCGCCCCAGACCTGCAACCTCATCAGGCGAAACAGGTTCTTCCTTGTTGCCTCGACGGCGCATTCGCAGACCGCTCAGAGCAGCGGCAATGTTGTTGATCGCTACAGTCATCGTTGCCCTTGGAACTTATGGTATCAAACGGTCGATGTCGTCGGCAGGATTTGCGAGTAACGACGCCTACGCATTCACAAGGCGACCGGAGGGGGTGGGAATGATGATCCTTTCACCGGATCGGAACGGTCGCGAACAAAAGGTAAGGGGTATGCAATTGCCGGACAGCGTGAATCGGAGCCGGTTTTTCGCAGAAGCCGGTCGTCCTTCGCTCATTCACGGTTACCCGGCGCTGATTGCGACGAGCATTATCGTGGTTCTGACACTTGTTGTGGGACGCACTGTCCTGAAGATACACCTTTGATATTTTGCAACGTTCCGATCATTTGAGCTGAGGTGGAATCAATGAGAAAAATCATCCTGAAACTGCATTTGTATTTCGCGCTCGCCGGTTGCGTCTTTGTGGCAATTCTCGGACTCACAGGGAGCATTATGGCGTTCGAGGGAGAGCTGGACAGATTGTTCAATCCATCATTGTATTCCGTTCATCCCGAGCCCTCCCGGCTTCGATCGATTTCGGCGCTGACGACATTGCTCGAAGAGAAATATCCTGGTGCTCATGTCGTGGGATTCGGAATCGCCGACCGCCCGGATGAATCATTTTCGGCATTTATGGACAACGGGAGCGGCGTATTCATCAATCAGTATACAGGCGAGGTCCTCGGAACCCGCTCAAGTGCAACATTTCTTGATTACGTCCATCAATTTCACATACGACTTCTTGCGGGACACACAGGCCAGGTCGTTGTAGGGGTGGCGGGAATTGTGATGTTTCTTCTGGTTCTGACAGGAATCATCCTCTGGTGGCGTTACAAACAGTTTTCCATGAAGCTCAACGGGTCCTTCGTCCGTGCCATGTTTGACCTCCACACGGTGACCGGAATCTATACGGCCGTCGTTCTCCTTTTCCTTTCTGCCACCGGAATCATCATTTCGCAGGAGAACTCCGTCTATCCCTGGTTATACAAAATAACGAAGACACAGAGAATTGCCCGATCGGTTCCTTCGACTCCCCGGGAAGGAATCGTGCCGATTACCGCGGATAGCGCAGTGACCCTGGCGAAAAATGCTCTGCCAGGCGCAAATCCTCTCGCTGTCTTCATACCTTCGAAACCAACGCAGTCATTCAATGTGAGGATGCATTTTCCGGAAGACCTGACGCCGGGTGGCAGGTCGTGGGTGTGTATCGATCAATACAGCGGAGAAGTGCTTGTTTCGCAAAACTCGAGGACTGCGCCCGGGCCGACGCGTGCGGAAATCATCAACAGAGCAATCCATACCGGCGACATTCTTGGTCTCTTCTCCAAGATTGTCGCGTCGCTATCAAGTTTCCTCGTCGTCGTCCAGGCCTTAAGCGGCATACTTCTTTGGTGGAAACGCGACAGGAAGAATCG
>DATDNS010000233.1:0-5153 GCA_036518155.1 Bacteroidota bacterium | reverse complement strand
TGCCCGCCGCTTCGAGCACCTGTTCGGTGTTCCCGTTTTCCACACCGTAGCGGATGTTTTCTTCAATCGTGTCGGAAAACAGGAACGTTTCCTGCGGAACGTAACCGATATGGGACCGGAGAACCGCGAGCGGGATCTTGCGCACGTCGATTCCGTCGATCAAGAGGTGTCCGTCGGTGACATCGTAGAGTCTCGGGATCAGGTTCACGAGGGTCGACTTGCCGGTACCGGTGTGACCGATCACTGCGACGGTCATCCCTTTGTCGATCTTCAGGTTGATGCTCTTCAGAGTCGGTGCAACGGTGCTTTTGTGCGTGAACGAGACATCCTTGAATTCGATCGACCCGTGGATTGTCGTGATGCTTTGGTCGGTGTTCTCGTTGTCCTTGATGTCCGGGACCGTGTCGAAGATTGCCACGAGTCTTTTCATGGACGCTGCACCCTGTTGGAGAAGGTTCACGACCCATCCAAACGCGATCATCGGCCAGATGAGCATGGTGAGGAATGCCATAAAGGCCGTAAGCGTTCCAATCGAGATTTCTCCGTTGATGACACGGAGGCCTCCCGCGTACAGGGTGAGAAGGATCGAGAACCCGACGAGAACGAACATCAGGGGCCAGACAATCGACTGAACCTTTGCCAGGACCAGGTTCTTCTTCAGATAGACCCAGCTCAGCTCACGAAACTGTTCGATCTCATACTTCTCTCGCACATACGCTTTGATGACCCGGATACCCGACAGGTTCTCCTGGGCACGCGTCGTCAGCTTCGAAAACTGCTCCTGGCGTTCGGTGAATTTCTCGTTGATGAGCTTGCCCAGGCGATAGACAACATAGGAGATCAAGGGCATGGGGATCAACGCAAGGAGCGTCAGTCGCCAGTCCTTCACCAGCATCATCGAAAGGACCATCACAAAAGTCATCAACGTGTCGGTCGGATACATGATACCGGGACCGAGTACATTGCGCACTGCGCCGATATCGTTTGTCGCGTGCGCCATGAGGTCGCCGGTGGGTGTATTCTGAAAGTACGAGAACGGAAGCTTCTGCAAATGCGCCAGCAGGTCGTTCCGCATATCAAATTCGATGTGTCGAGATACGACAATGATCGTCTGACGCGTCAGGTATGTGAACACTCCTGCGATAAACGAAAAACCAACAATCATGGCCGCCCATTTCAAAAGGTCGGAACTCACATAGACGTGGGTTTCAACGCCGCGTTTGAATTCGTCGATGGCGTAGCCCAGGAACAGGGGCTGGGTAACCGTAAAGATATTGCTGCCGACGACGGTCAGGACGCCGAGGAGGAGTGTCTTTTTGTACCGTTTGAGGTAGGGGGCAAGTCGAAAAAGACTTTTCATAAGCGCGATCTAATCAATTACTTCAAAATGTGTGTAAGGATGAAGCACCCTGGGGACAATCACTTTTCCTTCGGGAGTCTGGTTATTTTCCAACAACGCAGCAACAACACGCGGCAGGGCGAGTCCCGATCCGTTGAGCGTATGAACGAACTCCAGCTTTCCGGTAATTGTCGGTTTGAACCGGAGATTCATTCGTCTGGCCTGAAATGCCTCAAAATTGCTGCACGAGGACACTTCCAGCCATTTTTGCTGGCCGGCGGCCCATACTTCGAGGTCGTATTTCTTGGCTTGCGTGAACCCCATATCCCCCGTGCACATCAGGAGCCGCCTGTATGGCAAACCCAAAAGTTGCAAAAGACGTTCCGCATCGTCCCTGAGCGATTCGAGCTCGTCATAGGAGGTAGATGGATGGACGAATTTCACGAGTTCAACTTTGTCGAACTGGTGGACGCGGTTCAGCCCGCGTACGTCCTTGCCGTACGACCCCGCTTCGCGCCGGAAACAGGGGGTATAGGCGGCAAACCTGACCGGCAATTCCTTTTCACCCAATACTTCATCGCGGTAGAAATTCGTTACCGGCACTTCCGCCGTCGGGATCATGTAGAGCTTGTCCCGTTCGACAATGTACATCAAATCTTCCTTGTCGGGGATCTGTCCGGTTCCACGGGCACTGTCTTCGTTTACCACGATCGGTGGAGCAATTTCCTTGTATCCCCGCTCGCGTGCCTGGTCGAGAAAGAAATTGATCAACGACCGTTCGAGCGTTGCACCTTTTCCAAGAAAGAAGGGAAACCCTGCACCGGCAACCTTTGCGCCTCTGCCAAAATCGACGATCTGGCACTTCTCGGCAAGATCCCAGTGAGGTTTCATGGGAAAATCCGCCTTTGGCAGGTCCCCCCAGCGGAACACTTCCTTGTTGTCGGCCGGCGTCTTGCCGATGGGGACCGAGGGATGCGGAATATTCGGCACGGTCAGCAACAACGCGTTCAGTTTCGCTTCGACATCGTGCAGTTCGGCATCGATGGATTGAACACGTGTCTTGACTTCGTCCATGTCCGCAATGGCTTTCGACGCATCGAGACCCTTTTGTTTCAATTTGCCGACCTCGGCTGATACGGCATTCTTCTTCGCTTTGAGTGCTTCGCCTTCCTGGATCAACGATCTCCGTCTCTCATCGAGCGCAATGATTCCATCAAGGTCGACGGCGATTCCTTTCGCTTCGCTTCCTTTCTTCACCAGTTCGGGATTTTCACGGATAAAACGTAAATCAAGCATGGTCTTCTTTCGTTAGTTATTCTGTGACGATCTTTAGTTCAACCAGCACGGGCAAATGAGTGGAGGCGTTTGATTGAAGCACCCGCGCATTCACGGATGCAAGAGTCGTTTGAATACTTTTTGTGTCGGATGGAACAACGCTTTTTGAAATGAATATGTAGTCCGTTCGCTTTTGAGACTCGGCAGACGGAACAGTGATCGCACCTTCACCCTTTGCTTCATTCCACGCATCGCGAAAACTGCCCGCCAGTATTGCATAGGTTCCGCTTCCGGGCTCCGCATTCATACTTCCGCACAAAATGACCGGCAAGCCGTTGCGCCCGGCCGCAGCGTTGTCAATCGCCTGCACATCGAGCACTCGTTCGGAATCGCTTTCGGCGAAACCGAGGTCGGTGTTCATCGTGACAAGAGTTATCCCTCCAACGTCGAGTACCAGCTGCATCAAGCTCCCTTTTGCCGGCGAGGCCGGAGTCTGAAAGTGCAGATTCCTTTCTTCCAGGATAGGGAAGCGGGTGAGGATTCCGTTCCCGTTCACTCCACGATCGAGGTCTGCGCTCTCTCCAAACGCGTATGTCATGCCTGTCAGGTCGGCGAGCGTCGTCATCATGTCGAGGTTGTTCGTTCGCCCGGCCCAACGGTCGACATCCTGGAGTGCAACGATATCGGCGTCTGACTTCAGAATGACATCCCCAATTCCGTTGATGTCGATTGTCTTGTCCACGCCTTCCGCGTGGTGAATGTTATAGGTCAGGATGCGGACGGTCCGCCGATGTGACGACCCGAAGGTTCCGGCGCATCCGGAAACAACAATCAGCACGATGAACAGTATCGAGAGCTCCCGCCGTCGAAGAGACTGAATCATGCTTTTACGGAACAACGTTCGAATACGATGGTGACCCCCACAAGTATGAACGCGATCACGTTCTGTTTCTCCCCGCATTCGTCGGCCGGCTTTTCAGTTGTACCGGTGAGCGTGGAGTTCCGACTTCAGGAGTACGAGCCCATCCTTTATCGTCATGGGCCTGAACCCAAGCTCGCTCTCCGCTTTTAGCGTGACAAAACTTGTGACGAGCGGACGCAACGCCGTTTGGGCGAGTTCCTGGCTCTTTGAACGTTCGATCAACGACCTGTCGAGTCCGAAGATATCAGCGGCCAGGATCGCAAAATCGTAGCGACTGACCTGTTCCCGCCCGCATACGTGGTAAAGTCCGCAGCGATCGGTCTCAAAGATCCTGAGGATTGCCTGAGCAAGATCGCTCACGTGCGTAGGATTTCCGCATTGGTCGTCGACGCACCGGATGCGTTTCCCCGCGTGGAGGCTGTTGATGACCCAGAGCGCAAAATTGTTTTTCACCTTGATGCCCGTACCGTAGACAACGATCGTGCGCACGATGGCGTTCGGAATCCCGCCCGCACGCATTGCGTTCTCGCCGGCCAACTTGGTCTTGCCGTAGTAATTGATGGGGTGAGGCTGGGCATCTTCCGCATACGGCGAATTCTTTCCGTCGAACACATAATCGGTGGAGACGTGGATGAGCTTGGCGCCGACTTTACGGGATGCCTCCACAAGATTCTCCACCCCCACGACATTGATATTCCAGGCTTCTTCGCGGTGCGTTTCACACCAATCCACATTTGTTGCGCCGGCCGCGTTGATGATCACGGAGGGCTGGAAACTTGAGATCAGACTCTTGACGTCCCCTTTATGCGTAATATCGAGCTGCGTGTAGTCGAACAGGCGGTCGTCAAAGACGAATGACCGATCCCTTGAAGTATTCAGGACTTCGTACGCCGTATTGCTGCTCAACAGGAGGGACAACTTCTGCCCCAATAATCCGTTGCTGCCGCAGAGGAGAATGCGCTTCATCGCAGGCTTTCTTCCAACACTGTTGCGGCATCAGTGTCTTCGTTCCGGTATTTGATAATGACGGGAGTATAGATTGCGATATGATGTTGTTTCGCGAACGGGAGGTCAATGTGCCTGCTTCCCTGGATCACGACGGCTCCTTCGGGGATGATGAGTGGAGAATTCTCCGTCCGCCTGTAGATTTGGTTCTTCACAAGGTCGTAGACGGGCATCGATGCGGTGATCGTGACGCCGGTCCCGATCACAGCCCTCCGCTTGAGAATGGTCCCTTCGTAGATCCCGCAATTTCCGCCAACGAACACTTCATCTTCAACGATCACCGGAAGCGCACCGATCGGCTCGAGCACACCGCCGATCTGCGAAGCCGCGCTGAGATGGACCCGTTTCCCGATCTGTGCGCACGAACCGACAAGCGCGTGCGAATCGATCATCGTCCCCTCGTCGACGTACGCTCCGACATTGATGTATGACGGCGGCATCATCACGACGTTCTTCGCGACGAAGCACCCGTCCCTGATGGACGATCCGCCGGGGACAAGGCGAATCCCGTCGGCGGCGGAAATTGTTTTCAGCGGAAACGTGTGCTTGTCAAAATACCTGAACTCCTCATTGATGGAGACTTCGGTAAGTTTTCCAAGTTTGAATCCGAGC
>DATDNS010000232.1:0-4491 GCA_036518155.1 Bacteroidota bacterium | reverse complement strand
GTGTTTTTCCCTGGGATGCCAACCAGAATCGTATAAACGGAGGACTCGACATTGGACGCAGGATTCACACATACTGTGTTTGGAAAGACCGGACTTAGCGTGCACCGCCTCGGACTTTCTGCAAGCTATTTTCCCGGCAAGAAAACGATTTACAAGGCAATTGATTCCGGGCTCAATGTCTTCTTTGGGTTTGGGATGGATTTCCAGATGACGAGCGTGATGCGGGATGTCCTCAGGAACAGGAGGGAACGATTCGTCGTCGTCACGGGTGCGTACAACATGATTTGGGGATATCCGGACTTGCGCCGGACGCTCGAAAAAAGACTCCGTCAATTCGGCACAGACTATATCGACGCATTTCTGTTTCTTGGAGTTATGAAACCAAAAGAATTCCCTGAGAGGGCGAGAGAAGAACTCTATCGTCTTCGCGACGAAGGAAAAGCTGGCTACGTCGGCATGTCCTGTCATGACAGAAGATTCGCGGGCGAACTTGGGGCGAACGGGTCACTCGACGTCCTGATGGTACGGTATAACGCAGCTCACCGTGGCGCAGAACAGGACATCTTTCCACAATTAGCGGCTCACAATCCGGGGATTATCAGCTACACGGCCACTCGTTGGACGTATTTGCTCCGCCGCCCGTCAGGTTGGCCATTGCACGAAAAGATTCCAACCGCGGGGGATTGCTATCGCTTCGCACTCTCTCATCCCAACGTCCACGTGTGTCTTACCGCGCCGCGAAATGAGCATCAACTTGCGGAGAATATTCGATCCCTGGAGTTGGGCCCTCTTGCAGGGCCAGAAATGCGATTGATGCACGCATTTGGGGATGCGGTTCACAACAAGAAGAAGTGGTTCATGTGACCCGTGCAATCACTTGCACGATCGGGATGGATACGATTTGCCGGAAGAGGTTGTATTGACGTGAAGCAGTTTGATGGAGGGTACGACGTATGGCTTTGACGAAGGATGGAACGACAGACTCATTGGGTGCAGCATTGGCTTGCCCGTTACCGATTACAGAATATAAGAATATCCTTCTCGCGCACGGAGGGGGAGGAAGACTCACGCAGCAATTGATACAGAAAATGTTCGTAAGCCAGTTTCACAATGCAAAGCTTGATGAATTGCACGACGGCGCAGTCTTCACAATCAACGGAACACGCATCGCCTTTTCCACAGACTCGTATGTAATCAACCCCGTTGTTTTCCCGGGCGGAGACATCGGGGATTTGGCCGTCAACGGTACCGTGAATGATCTGGCCATGTGCGGCGCGCGGCCGCTTTATTTGTCCTCTGCATTCATCATCGAGGAAGGACTTGCAACCGATGAGCTTTGGCGGATCGTTTTGTCGATGCAGCGAGCCGCGAAGGTTGCAGGTATCGAACTGGTAACCGGCGATACAAAAGTCGTCGATCGCGGAAAAGGAGATAAGATTTTCGTCTCGACTTCGGGAATCGGGGTCGTGCCGGAGGGGATCAACATCAGTCCAGGGCGGGCGGCCGTGGGAGACAGGATCATTGTCAATGGTCCTATTGCGAACCACGGAATTGCCATTATGTCGGTGAGGGAAGGGTTGGAGTTCGAGACACAGATTGTGAGTGATACGGCACCGCTCAACGGTCTCGTCAAGGCGATGATGGATGCCTGTACGGATATCCACGTATTGAGGGATCCTACGCGCGGAGGCGTCGCAAGCGCATTGAACGAGATCGCGGAAAGTGCAACGAAAGGTATCAATATTGTCGAGGAGAGCATTCCAATTGACGAAGAAGTCCGTGGCGCCTGCGAAATCCTGGGATTCGACCCGTTGTATGTTGCCAATGAAGGGAAATTACTCGCCTTTGTTCCGCAGAAAGCTTGTGATGCAGTTCTTGCGGCAATGAAGTCCCATCCTATGGGTGGGAGATCAGCCGTCATTGGCGAGGTGGTCGATGACCACCGCGGGATCGTCCTGATGAAGAGTCGCGTTGGTGGTTCTCGCGTCGTCGACATGCTCTCTGGTGAACAGCTTCCACGCATTTGCTAGAAATGTGATCATTGCGATGCAGAGAATCCAGGCGACACTCACCGTGAAATGATGGATGTACCAAACCTGAACAGTATACGGATATAGCAATCGCCATGGCCCAATCCCTCCCCCGCCACATTTCGAAGATCCTCCTCGGAATATTTCTTGCGTTCGTTCTTGGAGTTGCCGTCATCGGCTATCGTTACTACGAGAGCCAGCGTCGCCACATAAGACAGGATTACCAGACAAGTCTGACCGCCATTGCTCATTTGAAAGTCGCGGAAATCTCTCAATGGCGAAAAGAACGGCTTTCCGACGGCAGATCGATCTCGGAGAACCCCCTCATCCTTGACAATTTGCGGGAAATCGTGGCGCATCGTCTGCCAAAACAGGACCTCCGAAAAATTGCAGCTTGGTTTCAATCCTATACTTCAGAGCACGAATACAAGTGCATTAGTTTGAAGAACTCCAGAGGCAACAATCTGGTAGGGGAAGACTCGGAATCTCAGATCAGTTCGAGGGATATTGCTCTCATTCAAGAGGCCGTGACGACCAAAGTTCCGATATTTTCCGATTTGCACCACGACGCGGATTCAACGCAAGTGTCTATGGATATGGTCTTCCCGATTGTTGCCCGTCCCACGCGGGATTCGGCGGCTGATGCCGTGGTATTCCTCCGGATCGATGCTGAGCGGAATTTCTATCCTATGATCCGGTCGTGGCCAGAACCGGCCCAGACGTCGGAGGCGCTCCTTGTCGAGCGGTCAGGAGACGAAATTCTGTATCTGAATATGCCGCGATACGATAAGAACCCCGCGTTGAGTCTCAAAAGGCCTTTGAGTGATACCCGACTGTTGGGGGCACTCGCCCTTGCAGACAGCGAAGGCATTGCAGAAGGTGTGGATTACCGTGGCGTGCCGGTCCTCGGATCGTTGAACAAGATTCCGCATTCGCCGTGGCGCCTCATCGCGAAAATTGATCTGGAAGAAGTCTACGCTCAAATCAGGGAACGTCTCCAAATGGTCGTTGCATTTGCCATAATCCTCATTTGTGCGGCAGCCTCCGGTGTTGGACTGATTTGGAAACATCAACGATCGGTGTACTATCGGAAGAATCTCGAACTGGAATTGAAGCGGAGGCTCGTGGAGCAGCATTTCGATCAGATGATGGACCACGCAAATGACGGGATTGTCATCATCGACCTGGAAGGCAGGATTGTGGACGCCAACGAAAAGGCGATGTCTCTGTACGGTTATTCAAAGGGTGAGTTGCCCGGTCGGAACATCAGCGACACGGTGGCTCTGGAGTCGCGGGCGGAAATTCAACAGAGAATGACCGAGGTCCGGAAACACAACGGAATGGTCTTTGAAAGTATTCATCAACGAAAGGATGATTCGCGCTTCCCGGTCGAAGTAAGCTCGCGGGTCGTCGAAGTGGAGGGACACCGATTCTACCAGAACATCATCCGGGATATCTCTGCGCGGAAGACGGCGGAAGAGGCGTTGCGAAGAGTTGAACGACGATTTCGCTCCCTTATTGAAAATGCAAGCGACCTGATCATTGTTCTCTCTCCTGAAGGCACGTTCGTCTTCGCAAGCCCTTCGGTCGAGCGCATCCTCGGGATTCCGCTGGACACGCTGAGGCAGAGGCGGCTCGCAGAATTTATTCATCCCGATGACCGTGCTGCGACGTTGACAATGCAAGAACACGCACTGAAGACCGCGGGACGCACGTTCATCCTCGAGCATCGATTGAAAGCCGCAAACAGCGGCTGGTTAAACCTGGAATCGCTGGTCAAATACGTCGTCTCACCGGACGGGGGCGGAGAACTCATCATCAACGCAAGGGATACGACGGAACGAACGCAAGCCGATGAGGCTCTTCGCTTTTCCGAGGAAAAATTTTCAAAGGCTTTTCTCACGAGTCCTGATGCCATCAGCATCAACCGGCTGAAGGACGGAAAATTTCTGGAAGTGAATGACGGCTTCGTGAATCTCACGGGCTATTCGAGGGAAGAAGTCCTCGGCAGGTCTTCAGTGGAAATCAATGTGTGGGCGTTACCCGGTGACCGCGGCACGTTTGTCAAACAATTGGTCAAAACGGGGGAGTTGGAGGATTTCGAGGCTGATTTTCTTCTGAAGGACGGGTCAAGAAGAGTGGGTCTCGTTTCCGGCAAAATCATGGATGTTCAGAACGAGCCGTGGATCCTTTCAATTACGAGGGATATCACCGAACGAAAGCGGGCTGAAAAGTTTCTCGTTGAAAATGAGGAACGGATGCGTGTCGCGCTCAAGGGCGCGAACATTGCGGTATTCAATCAGGGACCCGACTTGCGTTATACTTGGATCTACAACCCAATGATGGGCCCTTCAGCCAATCATGCGATTGGGAAAACCGACTGGGAGATCCACCCCGCCTCAAAAGGAGTTGAAAAGATCGTCGCCCTGAAAGAAAGCGTATTGAAAAGTGGAAGGGGCGC
>DATDNS010000231.1:0-2268 GCA_036518155.1 Bacteroidota bacterium | reverse complement strand
CGCTTGACGGCGATGGGCCAAATTCTGCGATGATCAGATCGGGGAGGCGCTTCCGCAATTCCGTGACAACGTCTTGCCCGGAGTTTATCCGGGTCGTGTTGTGTTCAATGCCGGCTTTCCTGAGCGCTGCCAGGAGGAGTTCGTAGTCAGCATCGTGACCTTCGATGACGAGGAGTTGGAGCTTTTGACTCATGCAACATCGTCCTTTCTTGGGTTGTGTGCCGCGTTGCCGCCCCGTGGACTTCTCTTCGGCGCGAACGCGACAGACAATCGGGAAACGACCGTGGAACGGTTGCACACAAAGCTCCCCAACACACGCTCATCGTGGGCTGATGTTCCGGCCTTGAATAATCTGAAGATTGGAAAAAAGCGTCAGGATTCCGCGTGGATCCGCAGTTAAGAGACGGCTACAACATACATAAAAAACAAATGCCAGTAAATCAATTTCCTCCGAGGTCGCTCCCGGATGATGAGACAGAGACGGTACTTCAACAACGAACTCCATCGCCAAACCATCCGGGATTTCCAGCTATCCCCTTTTGTGAGGTGTGATTCCAGAATTGCCCCGGTTCCGTAAGGCGCGAGGCTCCCCATGTTCAGCCTTCGCGAGCCTTCACGAAGAGTTCCTCTTCAGATCGTTGAAGCGTTTGAGTTTTCCCTTGACCGTGGCAATCAAATTCTCTTCCGAGATCGGTTTGAGCAGATAGTCGTCAACCCCCATTTCTTTTCCTTTTCGCACGAGCACTTCATCATTCAGACCCGTCAGGAAGACGAACGGGATACTCGCGACACCTTCCAAATCCCGCGTCTTTTCAAAAAAGCTGAACCCTCCCATGGTTGAAGTCTCCAAATTCACATCGCACAGGATCAGCTGGGGTTTCCACGTTTTTAGGAGGGCAAACGCTTCGTCCGAGGTCGACACGGGCGCTACTTCATAGCCGTTGCCCATCAGCATTTGGGAAACAGCTTCAAGCATGTTCACGTCGTCGTCGATGACAAGAATTGTATTGGTTGCGCTCGTCTTTCGCAGTGCTGCGATGGAGTGCCTTCTGCCGCCGGTCTGCTCACCGGGGATGTCGGAGGGGGCCGTGCGAATTTCCGGCACGCGGGGAGCTCGTTGCACATTTGCCGAAGCACTTTCTGCCGGTTCGCGGATGACCCCGCCATCCACATTCTGTTGATCAACAAGTGCTCCGACTTCCGTTGCGACGGTCTTCGGTGCCTCTGCCCGAACCCTCTCCGCTTGCTGCTTTAGCCGGTCTTCTTCTTTCCGCTGCCCCTCATCCTGCTGTTTGAGTTCTGTCCGCCGGCGTTGTTCATCTTCCTTCTGCCGGCGAAGCTCTTCATCCCTTTTTCGTGCGGCTTCTTCCGCCTCTTTCCGTGTCCGTTCCCGTTCCGCGTTCTTCTCGTGCTCTGCTTTCAGATAGGCAAGGCGCTCTTCGTAGGCGTAAATATAGACGTTGGAAGGGTCGATTTCCTTCGCACGGATAACCTCCCTGACGGAATTGTCGATTTCCCCTGCCTTGATCAATTGATCGACCCGTTTCAGGATTTCGCTGACAAGTTTTCGCGCGTCGTCACGGGGAGTGAGCTGGGTCATGGACAATATCCTGGCGAGAACAGCCTTTTGCCGTGCCGTGCCGGTACGAGAGGCTTTTTACGTTCGGACAACAACTTGTTCTTCCTCACGGTTTCGGTGGAATCGCAATTGTACCCACCAACGGTTCGACGTATTCGGATTCGTACCGTTGGGCATTTGAGAATTCTGCAAGCGCCGAGGAAATTCGCTTCGAAGCATCGTGTATCGATTCGATCTCGTTCAGGGTCTGATCGTCGCCCGCAAATTTTCTCTTCAGTCTGGCGACGTAGAGAAGAATAATCGCGAGAGGGTTGTTCACGTGGTGCTGCAGACCTTTGACGACCTCTTTCATCGTGTTGAGCTGAGTTTCCTTCACACGCAACTGTTCAGAGTCCTGGAGTCGTTGTTTCTCACTTTCGTGCAATTTCGTCCGGGTCTCAATGACTTTGACCAACGCAACCGCCAGGAACCACATGAACGGAAGCGCACTGAAGATATCGTAGGCATCAGAAAGTGTTGCATCTTCGAATTTGACTTTCAGGAAAAACCGCATAATCGCCACGAACAAGTAACCGTAAATCACAAACCCGGAGAGAACGGCAGGATATTTGGAAACGAATTCAAGGGCTTGCTGAGCCTTCTGTCTAAGTCTTTTCATCGTGGGTTTTCAGCCTCTTCTGTGGAACACC
>DATDNS010000230.1:0-7424 GCA_036518155.1 Bacteroidota bacterium | reverse complement strand
TGGCCATGGCTTCCTCAACGACGGTGACGCCGTTATCGGTGTCCGTTTGATGGAGAGGCACGACGACAAATCGCGACCGGGCGTACAAGTTCCGAAGTTCGCAGAACGTCATTTTTCCGAACGTGACATTCGAGGGAAGTTTATCGTAACGGTAGACGGCTTTGACCGTATCGAACATTTTGTCACGAAGCTGTCCAGTGGCAATGTGACATCGAATCGGAAGTCCACGCAGGGCTTCAATGAGCGTGGGATAGTCACGCATCTCCTGGCCGGCTGAGCATATGATGTCGGTCGGACCGTCAACCGGACGCCAAAACAAGTGGTCGACGCGTCTTCCGACAAGAACCACTTTGGACTCCGGCAGGCGAAGGCGGTGCAGCGCAAAATCATACTGTGAACGTGACCAAAGGATAATCCGGTCAATGTTCTTCTGAACAAATCTCACAGCAAAGGCCGTTTTGGGTTTCGACAGCCAGCTCAACAGCGAAATATGTGAACAATGCACGCCTGTAAACTTCAGCAGGAACGCGAAAGGAATTGCCACCCGACTCGACCACGTAATGACGGCATCATAGTCACGCCTCCTCGCAAAGGCCTCCGCCGTCTGGGCCAGGCCGACTGGTAGCAATCGATACCACCATTTCCCGGACTTTGCAGCATCGCGAATGGAGCGTTCGTCGATGACGTCCGCGTTGAGGTGTTCTTCGAACAGAAGATTCCTGGGAAATAGGTCGGAGACCTCAAGCCTGCGTAATTTTTCTCTGGGTGGTCGATCCAACCCTCTTGATACAATCAACAGGGTCCGATATGCCCGCATAGAGTAGTCTCAGACAAGTATGTGAGAAGGTGAACCAATGTCATTCCGTTGTCTTGGCACGAGCCAGGGTTTAACGATAATACACACCTACGTCCTGCACATCAATCGGAGAATGAATGTATATTTCTACCTACAGAAGAATGAGGAGAGGGAACCACAAAAAACCTACGAGCAATCTAAAGACTGTCAAATCCGCTCAAATTCGCATCTTGTCTTTCGGTCAATTTTTCCCTACACTTTTTCAAGAAGGCAATTCTTCGCATTTCGATTTCCCTCGCAGAGGGTCTTTCAAAGCAACCTGGAACGCGAGCGAAGTCCAGTCCACGACTCCTTAGACCAATTTCCAAGAACGAGCTATGCCTGTTCAAATAATCCTGGGGGCACAATGGGGCGACGAAGGAAAGGGAAAGATCGTTGACCATTTGAGTGAAGAGGTCGACATCGTCGCCCGCTACCAGGGTGGGGCGAACGCCGGCCACACGGTAATTCTTCCCGGTGCAAAGGGTAAACCGCCAAAACAGTTTGTCCTCCACCTCATTCCCTCCGGGATCTTCCACAAACACGTAACGTGCGTCATCGGCAACGGTGTCGTCCTCGATCCCGTTGCGCTGATGGCAGAGATCGAAGAATTAACCCGGGCCGGGATACGCATCCAGGGGCGACTGCTCATTAGCCACAATGCTCATCTCATCATGCCGTACCACAAGGCATTGGACTCAATGCGTGAAAAGGGCGATCAGAAGATCGGGACAACAGGGCGAGGAATCGGCCCGGCATACATCGACAAATACATGCGAACAGGAATTCGCGTCGTTGATCTTCTTGACCGGGATACACTTTGCAACAAGTTGAAGCGGAATATCGAAGAAAAGAACGAGCTCCTTAAGCAGATTTATCACAGCGATGAGCTCGATGTCGACGCCATCATCAGCGAATACCAGGAATTCGACAAGAAGATCGACGAGTATATCACCGACACTTCAAAGTACCTGAATGAGGCGCTGCGCGCAAAGAAGGTGATCCTTGCAGAAGGTGCGCAAGGAGCTTTGCTCGATGTGGATCACGGCACCTATCCGTTCGTTACGTCCTCCAGTCCCACCAGCGGCGGAGCGTGTACGGGGCTCGGGATCCCTCCCACCGAAATCAAATCCATCGTCGGCGTCGTCAAAGCGTACTCCACCAGGGTCGGGAACGGACCGTTCCCCACGGAGTTGAACGACGCGACCGGCGAAAAGCTCCGGACCATCGGAGGTGAATTTGGTGCGACGACCGGCCGCCCGCGGCGATGCGGCTGGCTTGATATTGTCAGCCTCCGGTATTCAGTCCAGGTCAATGGCATTCAGAAGATCGCGATTACGAAGCTCGACGTCCTCGACACGTTTGACGAAATCGGCGTCTGCACGGGGTATGAGTTGAACGGCAAGAAGCTTTCGGGTTTCCCCACCGACGTGAGAACACTCGATGCAGTCCGGCCGCACTACAAAATGTATAAAGGCTGGAAATCGCCGATCTCGGATGTCCGCCGGTACAAAGACCTTCCTCTTCAGGCAAAAAAGTACGTGGAAGCCATTGGCGAGTTGCTCAAAACAGATGTTTGGATGGTTTCTGTAGGAGCGAGGAGAGACCAGACACTTCTTCGCCGATAGACTGACTGGCTGATATGCGAACCCCATGATAAAATCCGACGCCACCGGAGTTATCTCATACATTGCAAAGGTCAAGATCGCCCTCCTTGCCCTTGCCTTTGTCATCGCCGGGGGGACGCTCTGGTTTACCCACAATCTTGTCCAGGCCCTTCAGCAAAAAGACCGCCAGATTGCGGACACCTATGTAAAGTCGCTCCAGTATCTTGCGAACGCTCCCGCCGGCGTAGGCGATTTCAGTTTTATCCAGGGGGAGATCATCACGATCATTGATTTTCCGATGATCCAAACCGACGTGGAAAATGAGCCACTGCGTCCTTACAGGCTCAGTACGAAGAACATTGAGCTCGACACTGCGTCGTCCCTCCAATCGCAGGCGGAATATTTGAAACATCTGCTCACCGAGATGGACAGAATTCACACTCCCATCAAGGTGACCTACCAGGATACGATCATCCTGAACTACCTCCATTACGGCGAATCGCCGTTGATCGTGAAGCTCCGCTTGCTGCCGTACATCGAGATTTGTCTCGTCGCTCTCTTTGTTTTTATCGGCTATGTTTCCTTCAGCTATGCCAAGCGGAGCGAACAAAGCGGCATTTGGGTCGGCATGGCGCGGGAGACTGCCCATCAGCTCGGGACGCCGATCTCGAGCATGCTGGGCTGGGTGGAATTGTTGAAAGAGCAGACGGTTGACGACGCCAAAGCCGAAGAAACACTCCGGGACATGGAGAACGATTTGCACAGACTCCAGAAAATTGCGGCGAGGTTCTCGAAGATCGGCTCCAAACCCGACCTTCACGACGAAGACCTTGTTGATGTCATCGCGAAGGTGACGGAATATTACCGTCGACGCATCCCGCAGACCGGCAAGAAGGTCCAGCTGCATATTGAGCACAATGGACTCG
The DNA here is from genome assembly GCA_036518155.1 of Bacteroidota bacterium. GTDB lineage: Bacteria > Bacteroidota > Ignavibacteria > UBA10030 > UBA10030 > JADGQA01. The sequence continues at coordinate 4,056 of DATDNS010000230.1, read as the reverse complement.
TGACGGCAAAAATCAACCGTGAGCTCTTTGAATGGGTCATCGAGAACCTGACAAAGAACGGACTCGACGCCATCGAGACGGGAGAAGGAAGGATTACCTACACAATTTCCGACAGGGGGAATTTCATTTTCGTCGATGTCACCGATACGGGCAAGGGAATCGACCCCAAGAACAAAAAGGATGTCTTCCGTCCCGGTTTTTCCACCAAACAACGCGGATGGGGACTCGGCCTGAGCCTGGCAAGGAGAATCGTCGAATCCTACCACAAGGGAAAATTGTTCCTGAAGGAGAGCAGGCCCGGGGTCGGAACGACGTTTCGCATCAAGCTGAAGAAATAGTCCGCACACATTTAAGAAAGGATGACCAGATGCGCCTCGTGATCAGGTTGATGCTTCTCAGTGGGTTGCTTGTTTCAGTTGCCGCAGCTCAGGGTTCACCCGAAGATGAAATGTTCGGCTTTGTCACCGCCCTCCAGGGAAAATCACGGCAGGCTCGGTCGGAGTTCATCAAGACGCAGCTGACAAAAATGAACGCGGGGTTCTTCACGGTCCCGTTTGATTATCACACCGTTCGCGGTGGAGACACGCTCGACCTCGGAGGCGAGGACATCGTGGCGAGAGTTGGTCAAGGGAGGGGCCGCGTCGTTGTAGGGGCACATTTTGACGCCGCCGAAGGATCACCCGGGGCCAACGATAACGGAAGCGGCGTCGCGGTGGTGCTCGAGCTCATCAAAACCCTGAAGAACTACAACTGGAATTGTTCAATCGACTTCGTCTTTTTTGACCGGGAAGAGAACGGGATGATCGGGTCGCAGTTCTACATCCAGCGCGTCGTCAATCGCAACAGGCATTACGGGATGATTAATCTCGATATCGAGGGAACCGGTGATGAAGTCTACGTCGGCCCCGTCGGCGGAGGAGACGACGATTTTCTCATGCCCATGGTACGGAAGACAGCCAAGCAAACAAAATATGTGCTGCGGGAAACCAGCTTCTATCCCCCTTCGGATTTCAAGTCATTTGTCAACATGCACCTCGAGAATATCTCCATCTCTGTCGTACCAAAGGGAGATGCCGAACTGCTGACGAAAATGACCAGGTCCGGCGGAAAAATTGACGCGAAAGACACACCGAAAATCATGAAGACCATCCACACGCCGAATGACCGGGTTGACCAAATGACGCCCGGCGCATTGAAGATCTCCTACGAATTCACGAACACGCTGCTGCAAATGCTCAACGGCTCCATACGCTGAAAAGTGAATTGATGCTCAAAGTCTTCACCAACAACAAAGGCGACCCGGGGAGTCGCCTTAGTCTGTGTGCAATGGAACGGAATTCAGTGTTCTGCTGATGATGTGTGGTCGAGCGTGATGCGCCATCCTTCCGACTTCTTCTCAAGAATCAACGTGAATCTTCCCCGCGGATTGTCGGATTTGCGTTCGAGATTCCAAACGCCCGTGACAAGCGCTGCCGCCGGTGAGAGCTGTTTGATGGCAAGGTCGCGAAAACTCAATACTCCCATTTTATCCCGGGAGTCATACCCTTTCCTGTATCTTGTGAGCACTTCCCCGTAGCCCTTCGTCAGAGTTCCTCCGCTTACGAACAGCGTACTGTCGGAATTCCAATACCCCTTCATATACCCTTCGACATCACCGCGGTTCCAGGCAGCGACCTGGTCCTCAAGGACTTTCCTGATTGCACGAACATCCTCCCCTGCCGGCTGACTCAGGGAATCGGGAGTCAGCCCCCAACAGAGGGTCACGACAAAACAAAGCAGCCACCACTTATTGCGGGGCTGTCGGCGTCGGCTGCATTTGTTGCGGCTTCTTGGGTTTGAAAATTCCATAGCCCAGCAATCCTCCAAGCATGGAAAAAATTGGGTAGATGATAAGGCTTGTAAACAGGTTCACCATCAGACCCCACATGGTGTTCGATTCTTTCATCGAACTTTCAATCTGTTCACGCAATTGGTCGACGGTGCCGCTCGGGATACTTCCGCTTTGCTCCATGCGATCGATGAGCTTTTCGAAAAGATTCCGCATTAAATCCTGTGAGACGCCGGCGAAGAGAACCATGAGTATTCCGTGGACGACGGCCTGCACGAATGCACCCACAAGCCCCGCCATGATTCCCACGATAAGCGCATCGGACGATTCGAGAGGGACCATGCCCTCCGCATGTTCCTTTTGATACAAGTAGTACGTCAACACTCCCCCGCCGAGGATTCCCGCACAGCAACAACAATTGACGAGACTGATGACGGGAATACCGGAAACGAGTCCGATGGCAATTCCGCCGAGGACCGCCGACCGCCACTTACTGGGTTTGTCCAGCATAATGAGTTTCTCCTTGTGAAGTGCGATGAATCAGGATTTGAGTGATTGCGTCGATGAACAGAGGAACAATAAAGAATGCGAGAACAAATCCCCCGACGGAGCCAGTGATGACGCGCGAAAGCTCGCCGCTCCTGAAAATACCCAGGTCGTTGAACAGCGCGTCGAGCACCATGGGAGCGATCGCGGCGAACAGCCACCTCATGTCCGGCGTTTCTTTGGTCCGAAGAGAGCGAACAAACGGGTAGACGATCACTCCGAAGAAAAAACTGAAGTAGATTGCTGTACAGCGGATGCAAACGCCGAATTTTGCCCCCAAAAGATGAAGCGAACGCTCATCGAGCTGGTGACAAATCCTGGAAAACCCCCGATAGCAAGCGTTGGCCATCGTCGCGCCGGCCTCACCGCCAACGACACGGAGTATGGGGGTCAGCACTATGGCCAGGCACCAGAGCCCCGTTGAAATCAGGAGTACAGCGTAGATTCTTCTTGAGAGGTTCATACGGAAATTTCAGCCGGTATTATCGGCATAATTGCAGTCTGATGCAAGCATTTGCCGGTTGCATTTCCTTCCGCTTTCGAATATATTGCACGAGATTTTTTTTGAAGACCGGCAATGAAGACTTCGAACGGAGCACTCGGCAGCAAACAGAACTTCCTGGGCCTGGATAAAGAGCATTCCACTTCCGATTCATCCAGGGTGATTATCCTTCCCGTGCCGTACGGTATCGCCGGATCATCGCGCGGCAACGGACCGCAGGCAATTATTCAGGCCTCACATCGTGTGCAGCGGTTTGATGAAGAAACCAAGCGGGAACTCTCAAAGGACCTTGGCATCGCGACTCTTGCGCCACTGAAATTTACCGTGCAGAAGAACGAGGCGGCGCTTCAACTCATTCACGAGACTGCCCTCGGCATACTTGGGATGAACAAATTCCTCGCAGTGCTCGGTGGCGGGCAGGCGATTACGTCCGCTGTTGCCGCGGCCTTCGCGAAAAAGTTCGATGCACTCTCCGTTCTTCAGTTCGACGCCCATAGCGGACTGCAGGACGTCAAGACGGGGAAGACATATGATGACGCCAGCGCGATGGTCCGCGTGTGTGAGTTTCTCGACCCGAAGAAGTTGGTCCAGGTGGGAACCAGGGCTCAATCCAGGGAGGAAGCTGACTTCGCACGCGAACACGCTGTCAAGTCGTTCTACGCACACGAAATCCGCGGCGGTACTCACGCGCGTTTCCTGAGAGGCTGGGAGGACGCTGTCGTCGAATGCCTTACGGAAAAGGTTTATCTTACGTTCGACGTCGATGTTCTCGACCCGTCAATCATGCCCGCAACGCATACTCCTGAGCCGAACGGCCTCTCCTGGGATGAAGTAACACGGTGCCTGAGAATGGTGGGACGGAAAATAAATATCGTCGGATTCGCATTTGTCGGCTTCGCCCCGATCGGCGGCCTCGAACATCCGGGTCACACCGCGGCGCGGCTCGTCTACAAGATTCTCAACTATGCGCTATGAGTGACGCGAACCGCGGGAGTGCCGGCATAGACACGGGCCGCAGACAATTTCTGAAGCAGACTGTTTTCGGAGTCCTCGCACTTTCGGCATCGAGGTTCTTCCCGCTCTCTGATTCCGGAATCCATCTTTCCCCCGACATCGGGAGCCAGCTTGTCTATTTTTCCCCAAAGGAATATGCGATTGTGTCGGCCGTGGCAGATCGCGT
>DATDNS010000229.1:0-2496 GCA_036518155.1 Bacteroidota bacterium | reverse complement strand
AAGTTTCGCCTTTCTTGTTTCTGCGAATGAACCCAGCCGCAAGATTCATGAATTTGTTGATGTTGCAGAGTAATTTTTGCATTATTCTACGTTCCAACTTAAGCAATTCCAATATTTTTCTCACCTTCTTGGGGGAACGTTAATGTCCACATCTCCGTCAACGAACCTGATCTTTGCTTTTCTCGTGGTATCCGTCACTGCAACGTCGCAGGAACTAAAGGAACAATCCAAACCGATTGACGCGAGGAACATGGACCTCTCTGTGCAACCGTGCGACGATTTCTACCGCTATGCAAACGGCTCGTGGCTTAAAAGCAATCCTATTCCACCAGCATTCAGTCAATGGGGGAGTTTCACCGAACTTGCTGAGAGGAATAATGATGTCTTGCACGATGTTCTTGAAGAGGCTTCGAAGGATCTATCAGCTCCGGATGGAAGCAACAGGAGGAAAATCGGCGATTTCTATGCCACGGGCATGGACTCTGCGAGCATTGAGTCGTTGGGATTCCAACCCATCGCAGGCGATCTAAAACAAATCGACAACATCGGCGACCCAATGGCTTTGCAGGCAGAGATTGCGCATTTGCATACAATCGGTGCAGGCGCCGTATTCGGATTTGGATCAGGCCAGGATCTCAAGAACAGTTCGGAGGTGATCGGCCAGCTGAGCCAGGGCGGACTTGGCATGCCTGACCGTGATTACTACGTGGCGGACGACGCCCGTTCGAAGACACTGCGGGAAGAATATGCAGCGCACGTTGCAGCAATGTTCAGCCTGATTGGCTACGACAATGCCTCCGCCTCCAACGCTGCCGCTTCGGTGATGGAATTTGAGACGAAACTTGCAAAGGCATCTCGTACGCGGGTTGAGCGCAGAGATCCGGACAAGAACTATAACAGGATGGATCAGGCGCAATTGGCGAAAATGGCCCCGGCTGTTGCGTGGAGCAGGTTCTTCATTGATGCGGGCTGGAGAAATCCCGGAGATGTGAACGTCGGACAGCCTGAATTCTTCACGGCGGTCAACAGCATGCTGACAGAAGTCCCGCTGTCAGTATGGAAGAACTATCTGCGATGGCGCATCATCGCTTCTGCTGCTCCATACCTGAGCACTTCCTTCGTAAACGAAGATTTCAAGTTCCACGGAGTTGAGCTTACGGGCGTCAAAGAACTGCAGCCCCGCTGGAAACGAATCAAGAATGTGATAGACCGGTTGATGGGGGAGGCGATGGGTGAGTTGTACGTCGCGAAGGTGTTCCCGCCACAAGCCAAAGCGCGCGCGATGGAGATGGTGAAGAACCTTAAGGATGCCATGCGCGAACATATCAGGAACCTCGAGTGGATGGACGAAGTCACAAAAACCGCTGCGCTGAAGAAACTTGCAGCGTTCGGCGTCAAGATCGGCTACCCGGACAAGTGGAGAGACTATTCCGACCTCCATATCGACCGCACCTCGTTCTTTGGCAATGTGCGCCGTGCGATGGAGTTTTCGGTTCAATACAATCTCGCGAAAATCGGAAAACCGGTTGACAGGACGGAATGGGGGATGACGCCGCCAACCGTCAACGCGTACTATAATTCTTCAAAAAACGAAATCGTGTTTCCGGCAGGGATTCTCCAACCCCCATTTTTCAATTTCAAAGCGGATGACGCAGTCAACTACGGCGGGATGGGGGCGGTCATCGGACACGAAATCTCGCACGGTTTTGACGATCAGGGGAGCAAATTCGATGGCGACGGAAATCTCAAATCCTGGTGGTCACCTGAGACACGGAAGAAGTTCGACGCACGCACTGCAGTGCTCGCAAAACAATTTGACGGCTACGTTGCCGTCGACACGCTTCACGTCAACGGAAAGTTGACGCTCGGTGAAAACATCGGCGATCTCGCCGGTCTTTCCATAGCGTTCAGCGCCCTTGAGAACACCCTGAAGGGAAAGACCATTGAAGTGATCGATGGGTTCACTCCCGAGCAGCGTTTCTTCCTCTCCTGGGCGCAGGTGTGGCGACGAAACGCGCGGCCTGAACAAATCCGGCTTCAGGTGAGAACTGATCCGCATTCTCCCGCGGAATTCCGTACAAACGGACCTCTCTCGGATCTCCAGGAATTCTACGACGCGTTTCATTGCACCAAGACAGGAGCAATGTATATACCGCCGGAAAACCGTGCCAAGATATGGAATTACCGGTAGTTGACCCTGTCTCCGTCGGCTGTGAACCTGGGCGACGGTGATTGACATGTCTCTGGCGGGGTTGAGAACGAGCCCCGCCGGTGGTGTTTGAAGTGATTCTTTGATACGATTACGTCGCAGTGCATCCTCGCACACGACGGCGCACGGTTTCTCCGGAAACGCAGTTTGGAGTTGTCGACTTCACCGCAATTGAGCTCGCCGTCAGCCCCCCGAATTATCCCTGACTGAGAATGTAATGTTCTGGGAGATTTGACAAAGTATGCTTATGTTTCTCTGCCACAGACTGGGTCTTTCAAATGTTGGAT
>DATDNS010000228.1:0-3368 GCA_036518155.1 Bacteroidota bacterium | reverse complement strand
AGACACGACATCGATCGTCACTTGCGTCATCTGACCCACTTTTTCCTCGAGGGTCATCTTCTTAAGAAGGGTATCGATCTTCTTTTCAACATCCGCGGCGCTCTTCGGCGGCAGTTGACCAGCAACGGTGATTGTTGCGCTTAACGCGACGGCGAGACAGACGCGGGTCGATCGGCTAAGAAGTATGTTGATTCGCTTCATGGTGTTTGTCATTTGGTGAGAAGGATTTTTTGTGACAATCGTTTCTGTTCGGTGTCGAGAATTGCAAGGTACATCCCGGATGACAGTTCACATCCGCGATCATCGCGGCCATCCCAGTACCAGAAGTGCAGACCCTGCCCAAAGACGCCTTCGCCCACGCGTCGCACTTCCTGCCCAAGCAAATTGTAAACCCGCAGTGTGCTTTTCATCGACCGAGGAAGAAGAAATGAAAAGCGGATACCTCCGTTTGACGGGTTTGGGACCGGTGACAACAATGCGAGTCGACCAGATTCCGGGCGCGAAGCGTGAACGACCGTTGTGGCGACGCCTCCGAGAAAATAGTCGTCCGCGACGCTTTGCTGATACGCGACTGCCGCTGCGACAGTCGAATTGATGCGCCAGTCCGTTTCCTTGTTGGTGTTGAACCACGTCAGGGCCTTGATCTTTGGGAACAGCCCTTTGGTGTAGAGAAACACATCGCGGATCCACTGGCTTTTGTCACCCCCAAGTTCAGTGGAAGCAAACTCCGCGATCATCATGGGCTTGCCATACGAACTGAACCTGTTGTAGCAATCGCTGAACGTACTGTAGAAGCTTGACCAACCCGACCACGTCTGCGAAGTGCCCCAGTTATACCCGTCCAGGCCTATCCAGTCGACGACGTCATCACCGGGATAGTATCGTTCCGGAGTATTCCATGCATCACCGGATGAGGAAAAGTTGTTCGGCGACCAAATCCAGGACACGTTGGTCACTCCGGCAGAATCGAAGATGTGCCGGATATGACGAAACGCAGCAACAAAGCGTTCAGGACCGTCCGGTTTTGTCGAGTCCCCAAACCCGTTCAACGTCCCGCCTCCATTGTTCTTTCCCCCCCACGGGTACCAGTCTCCGTTCATCTCGTGACCGACACGGATGAACAGGGGCTTGGCCCAGAATTTCACCTGATTGGCATAACCGGTGAGATAGGCATCCCACCATCCGTTGATGATGGGATCGAGCCCGTAGGGATTTCCACCGGTCCACGGCTCCCACGTCACGTGCGGATATGATCCCTTTTTTACAATCGTATCGCAGACGGTGAAGGGAAAATCGGGCGTCTTATTGGAAGGCCATCCCGTGTAGAACATTTCAATCGCAATGGGTTTATGCGCCAGTGTCACAAATTCATCGTGGCCGTACGCTCCGTGCGCAGGATCGTTGGGTGTGAATGCAGCGTGGTAACACCCCGTTGCCGGAACAGGTACTTGACTCCACGAGACGGCAGCCAGTAAGAATGTGGCGAGACCAAACAACCTGGTACTCGCCCGGCGAGGAGCCTTTCCGAGGTGTCTGCGTGCGCACGAAAGAATAGCGTTCACTCCTTGACTCACGAGGCCTCTCCCGGGAGAGGATCTAGAATTTGACACCAATTCCCAGTTTCTGGACATACTTCAACCGGCCAAAATCCTGGTAGGCATAATCGACCGAGAACTGCACGTTGCCTACAAGGTACTGTTTCACGCCGAGGCCGAACGTAATTCCTTCTTCAGAATTCTGCTGGAAAAGTGATTTTCTCCCGGCACGAAGATAGAGAAAGTCCTGGAACAAATATTCAGCGCCGACATTGACACTCTCGTAGTCATCACTCGGATGCATGGCGTCTGCCGCAACACTCATTTTGCCAAGTTCGCCGATGGGCACATCGTAGGCTACGCCGACGCGAAAATTCAGGGGAAGATCCCAGGCATTCGTCGACAAATACGCCGGCACGTGTCCGTTGTTGCCCGTCGTCGTCGGGTCGGGGTCGAACAACACGAGGGCGTTTTCGCCCTGAAGCTGCATCTTGGACCCGAAATTGGACACGGACATGCCGAGGGTGACCCCTTCAAACGGCGTGCGATATTTTACACCGAGGTCAATGGCGTACGCGCTGGCGCTCATTTTCCAGATCTGTTGATAGATGATTTTTGGATTGAAACCTATTGCAAAATTGTCGGTCAGCTTCAGTCCGTATGAGATGCCGACTGCGAGGTCAGTGACCCCAAACACTTCACCCGTCCCATCCTGTTGGTCGACAGTTGTGACTTTCATGTCGCCGACGTTGGAGACTGTGACATTCAGTCCGAGTGTTCCGAACGACCCCGTTGAAACGGTGGCGCCAAGGTACTCGTACTGGATGTCCGCGAGCCAGTTGGTATGCTCGGCAATGACGCTTATGCCGGCCAGGTCGGCGATTCCTGCCGGGTTCCAGTACATTGCGCTGGGGTCGTCGGCAATAGCCACGAACGCGCCACCCATGCCGATAGCACGGGCACCCTGGCCTATCGATAGAAACGGCGCGGCAGTCGTTCCGCGTTTGGAGACGTCCGTCGGCTGTGCAGAGAGAGAGCCGATAAACAGCGCAACAGAAACGATGAATGCGATCAGAGTTCTCATTGTCGGCCTCACTTAATCAATGCAAACTTGCCGATGTATTCACCGATACCCGGTGCGTCGACGTGGAAGATGTAGAGCCCGTACGCGACATCCATACCGTCATCCGAGACAAGGTTCCACGAAATCGAACCGTCGGTGGGTGCCGTATCTTTGTGCAGCGTTTTGACGAGGGCTCCGGAGATGGTAAAAATGCGAATCGTGCATTTTGCCGGAAGCTTCATAAACTGGATGAGCCGATCACCCCGGCCGGTGGTATAGAGCGTCCGCGGTTCCCATTTCGCCGTCGAAATGTAGGGATTCGGAACCACCGTGATCTTATTCAGTTGGTTCTTTGCGGCGGTGTTATCCGTCGACGACGCCTGCATCGCAAACAAAAAATAATCCCCGTTGACAAACGGACGCCGGGTGGTGATGACAAACCGGTCACCCGCCACAGGATTGCGCACGGCTCCAAACGGTCGACCGTAGGCGATCTTGTACGTGATCTTGAAATTGCCGGGGTTGTTGACGAGGTCGTCGAACCCGTCGACGATGCGGATCGTATCGCCAACGGTCAGCGTGCCGGAATTATCGACATCGTGGATGATGCATTTGACCTTTCGCTGACTTGTCGTGTTCGTAACGGTAAAATTCACCGTCATTTGGGGATACGTCGGGGGACTGTCGAACGCAGTCGTGTCCACAACGGTATCAAAAAAACGGATCTCATAATCTGCAGGCCACGCGACATCCCTCGAAGAGATGGAATT
>DATDNS010000227.1:0-2009 GCA_036518155.1 Bacteroidota bacterium | reverse complement strand
GTCCCAGAACGGTCACGTACTTATTCTTCAGCGCGGCGATGATTCGTTTCGTCCCCTCCGTTTCGGTCATTTTGAATTTGCTGTGGATGGAAGCCACGACGTAATCAAACGACGAAAGAATCTTATCCGGAAAATCGAGTGAGCCGTCAGCGAGGATGTCCACTTCCGTTCCCTTGAATACCCGGAACCCCTTCATCGATTCGTTAAGCTTGTCGATTTCCTTCTGCTGTGCTTTCACGCGTTCGGGGGTCAGTCCATTCGCATACACGGCAACTTTGCTGTGATCCGCTATGCCAAGGTATTGCCATCCGAGCTTCCGGGCAGCTGCCACCATTTCCTCCAGAGTGTTCGAGCCATCGCTGTAGGTCGTATGACAGTGAAACGTCCCTTTGAGGTCTTCTTCCTTGAGAAGTTGGGGAATTTTATCGGCAGCGGACGCTTCGAACTCTCCGTTGTTTTCCCGAAGTTCGGGGGGAACATATCTCAGCCCTAATGCGGCATAGATATCTGCTTCCTCCTTGCACGAAGGCGGGCGTTTTCCTTTCTTTTCGCCCTCGATTTTCGAGAAGGCATACTCATTCAGGCTCCACCCCGCTTTTCGAGCACGGGAACGCATTTCAACGTTGTGTTCTTTGCTGCCTGTGAAGTAGTTCAACGCAAACGGATACTCGGCATCGTTGACGATACGGATGTCGCAATTGATGCCGCTCTTGAGAACCACACTCGCCTTCGTATCTCCCTGTCCGATGATCGACTCGACGGACGGAAGAGTCACAAACGTCTTGAAGATCGTGCCGCGGTGTTTTTCCTCTGCGCTCACGACGATATCGATGTCGCCAATGGTTTCCTTCCTTCGACGAAGGCTGCCGGCCACTTCACACCGTTTCACTTCTTTCAGCTTCGCAATGACGGCCAGGACTGCATCGGCAGAATCCATGGCCGCTGAAATCAGATGTTTGTCGCTGACTCTTGCGAGGAGTTCGATTCCTTTGAGAATATTTTCCTCAGTCTTCTCGCCAAATCCGTCCAGCTTAGCCAGCCGATGTTTCTCACAGGCATCTTTGAGTTCCGGAATCGACTTGATCTTGAGTTTTTCGAAGAGAATTTTGATCCTCTTCGGACCCAATCCCTGGATCCGTATCATTTCCAGCAACCCTGAAGGGAGGGAAGCTTTGAGCGTTTCGTAATTCTTCGAGGTCCCTTTCGAGACAAGTTCAGTAACAGTCTCTGCGAGGCCCGGCCCGATGCCTTTGATGTCGTTGAGGGTGCCCGAGCTGACGAGGACGTTGATATCCTGCGTAAGCGCCTCGATGATGCGTGCGCCGTTATGGTAGGCACGACACTTGAAAGGATTCTCTCCCTTGAGCTCAAAGAGAGTCCCCATTTGATCGAGGATTTCAGCGACAGCCTTTTTGTCCATGATTGGTGCTACGTACTGAATGCCGGAGTCGGAAATGGATCCTGCTGATGAGCCCACGCGAGGTACTTGTTCAGATGTTCAACGACGGGAGCCTTTTCGACAAACTGCATCAACTCAATCCGCGTTTTCGAAGCATTCGGAAACCCCTTGAGATATCCCGCGTAATGCTTTCGGAACTCGATAACCGCTCCTCGCTCCCCTTTGTAGTCCACGCAGAGGTCCAGGTGTTCGTTCAGCAAAGCGATTCGTTCATCTAGTGTCGGTTGCACAGGAAGTTCGCCGGTCCGCAGAAAGTGCTTCGCCTGGCGGAAGATCCACGGATTATTGATTGCTCCCCTGGCAATCATCACCCCGTCACAGCCGGTTTCGTCAAACACTCTCTTCACGTGCTGCGGCTCATCCACGCCCCCATTGACGATGATGGGAATCGATACTGCGGTTTTCACTTCGGGAATCCTTGTGTAATCAGGTTCTCCTTTATGGCCCTGCGCGCGCGTACGGCAGTGAATGGTAAGGGCTGCCGCTCCAGCCTGTTCCACCATCTTTGCAACTTCGACGATCTTAATCGACTCGCTGTCCCACCCGAGAC
>DATDNS010000226.1:0-2521 GCA_036518155.1 Bacteroidota bacterium | reverse complement strand
TCTTCGAGTGTCGATTCGAAGATTTCAATTCCACCTTTGGTAAATTGTTTCAGGCCGGACTCGCCTCTGACAAGGTGCAGGGAGGCTCGTTTCTTTGAACTGGCTTCGGTGAACAGGACTGTCCCGGTGGGGAAGTCGAATGCTGCGAGAGCAATTTTGCCGGCTGCCTTCGCGCCGGTTGGCTTCCAGTGGAATCGACCGGCAATCATGAGATGGAAAACGAGGATCAGGTCGCCATCAAGATACCAGAGGATCTGTTTGGCAAGCCGCCGGACGTCGTGGACAATTCTTCCGTTGGCTTCGTCGATCGGAGGGTCGACACTTCTCAGGAGGAACGGGCTGGCAAACCGGATCTTCTGAAGAGGCTGGCCGACAATTCTCGTGCGTAAGGCTTCGACATAGACCGTGACATCGGGGAATTCAGGCATGCAAATGCGTCGGTAATCGTGGAACTTCGGCGACCGTCTTCAGCGGATTTCAAGATTACTGTCGTGCCACGCGTAATACGCCGCGACGACAAGCGTTGAGATAATAACGGCGACGAAGAGGATCATCGTCGCTTGTTCCCCCAACCAACGAAACGGGTACTCGAAATAAACCCACAGGACGCCGGACAACACAATACCGGCAGACAGGACCAGGTAGACCCTGTCACCGACTGACTTCAGGACCAGCCGTGAAGAACAGCTGCCACAACGGATGTGAACCCATCCGATGAAGAGGAACGTGGTAAAGCTCATCGGCACATTATGGCAGTGTGGACATTTCATGCGGCCGATGACCTGCCTTCAGGGGCGTCCTTTCCATCCCGGCCCGTGGACGAAGCGTCCAGGCTTCGCCCCGGTGTGCTCACCGTTTCTGATGACCTGAATTCCGTTGACGAAAACATCTTCGACACCGGTCGCGAACTGGGCCGGCTTGTCGTACGTTGCGTGGTCCTGGATGGTTGCCGGATCGAAGAGCACAATGTCTGCATAATATCCGGGGAGCAGTTTTCCCCTTCGTTGGATCCTCAGGTTTTCCGCGGGGAGTGAAGCGAGTTTCCTTATCGCTTCCTGCAGCGAAATGACTTTCTCTTCGCGGACGTATTTCCCGAGAAGCCGGGCAACATTCCCGTACGCGCGGGGATGCGGATTGTATTTCAGAAAATTACCCTCCGGAGCGAGAGATTCTTCATCCGATCCGAAACTGACCCACGGCAGTGCAATTTGCTTCCTGACGTTGTCTTCCGACATCAGGAAGTAGACCGTCGATACACGGCTGTTGTCCTCGATCACGAGGTCCATCGCCGTTTCTTCCGACGATTTTCCCCGCATCGCAGCTACGTCCGCGAGCGACTTGCCGGTCAGCGGTTTGAGCTTTGGATTGCGAAATCCGACGAGGAGGACGTTGTCGGCGGAGCCGGCGTCGAGGTAGAGATTCTCCCATTGATCCGAGGGAGTCGTCATTTCTTTCTTCACCTGCAGCCGGATACCATAGTCCTTCAAGCGCTTCTGCCATTCCGTCAATCCTCCGACCTGGACCCAGGGAGGCATTGCGGCGTCCAACCCGGTTTCGGCCGCAGTGTAGTTGTACATGTTTGCGGTAACCGCCAGGCCGGCAGCGCGGGCAGAATCAATTTTCCCGATGACTCCGTCGAGTTTGTACCAGTTTTGTTTTCCGGCTGCTTTGAGGTGATAGATCTCCGCACGGATGCCGGCTCTTCTCGCGATGGTGATCAGTTCGTCGACCGCCTGGAGCAGCTGATTCCCTTCGCTCCGCACGTGTGAAATGTACATTCCGTCGTACGCAGCTGCGATTTTCGACAGTTCCACCAGCTCGTCGGTTTTTGCATAAAACGCGGGAACGTAGATCAATGCAGAGCCGACTCCCATGGCGCCCTCTTCCATTGCCTGCCTGACAAGGGCGCGCATGCGTTCAAGCTCTTTGGCCGTCGGGGCCCGGTCGGTATTCCCGAGTTCGTGCACGCGCACGGTCGTCGCCCCGACGAAGGAGGCGACGTTGGTTGATATTCCGCGCGATACGAGATAGTCGAGATACTCCCCGAGCGTCGTCCACTTCACATCGAACTTGACGTCCGATTGCTCATCGACCATTTCCTTCTTCATTGCATTGTTCAGTGGACCCATCGAAGTACCTTCGCCCATCACTTCCAGCGTAACACCCTGACGGAGGTCGCTTTCCGAGCGGCCGTCCTCGATAAGACTGACGGAAGCCTGGCTGAGCATGTTGATGAACCCGGGAGCAGCGACGAGACCGTGTGCATCGACTTCTTGCCTGCCCTTGAAATTCTTAAGACTACCGATTGCAGAGATGGAATCTCCGGTGACTGCGATATCGCCATTGTATGGCTCACCGCCGCGACCATCATAGATCGACGCATTGCGGATGACGAGATCGCATTCGGTCGGCCGCTGGCAGCCGGTCAGGAGTAAACCGGAAAACGAGCAGACAAGGAGAATTCCGCGGATGTCATTGAACGGAGATGAAAGCACGGTCGTCATTTCGTTCATTCCTTGTA
>DATDNS010000225.1:0-3225 GCA_036518155.1 Bacteroidota bacterium | reverse complement strand
CACGGGACAGGGTGTGCTGGAAGCTTACGAAGCCCACAGGTATCCCGTGACATTCACGAACGTTGACTCCGTTCTTTTTCAGATGGGAAGAATCAATCCCGAGAAGATCGTCGAGGTCATGCATCGTCTCGACTATTCCACGTACCAGAAGCTCGCGTGGGAACAGGCGATCCTCCAGTGGGTCGATTCCAAATCCGAGGACACGTCGCAGTTCAGCGTTTCAAGGATCTGGCGTCCGAATGCCCCGCGAAACGAACCCACAACCCGTCGCGTGAACCTCGATGTAGTACTCGGCAAATCTACACGGGGCGTCGTCCTCCTGCAGATCGACAATCTCTTCAAGGATCCGAACCAGCGGCGCTATCTGAAATCGCTGATCCAGGTGACGAACTTCGGCATCACGGCGAAATTCTCCCCCGTTAACAATCTCATCTGGGTAACGAACCTGAAAGACGCTTCCCCCGTTGCCGGCGCCCAGGTCGAAATCCGGAGCGACAGCAACGACGTTCTGTGGCGCGGCGTCACCGATGCGAACGGAACGGTTTCGAGTCCGGGATGGGGCAAACTTGGTCTTGCGCCGGCCGGTTCTTCGGGCGGCGAAAACGAAGAAGACCAGTGGTACGACGCGGGACGGCAGCCGAAGCTTTGGGTGATCGTGAAAAAAGACGGCGACGTCGCGTTCACGTGCTCGCAGTGGAACGAGGGGATTGAGCCGTGGGCGTTCAACGTTGACTATGACTGGAACCCGAAGTACGAGTCGCTTGACGCGGAGTTGTTTACAGACCGCGGACTCTACCGTGCTGGCGAAACCGTCAACCTCAAAGGAATCGTTCGCTCCCGGCGCGAAGGAATCTGGCGAATTCCGAAAGACCTCCCCGTGAGGCTGGTCGTGAAGAATTCAAGAAATGAAGATGTCTTGACCAGCGAACGCAAGCTTTCTGCCTTCGGATCGGTGGTCGACAGCGTAACGCTCAAACCTTCAGCCCCGCTCGGATACTACAATGCCACAGTACAGGCGAAGCAGACGGAAAAGGGTAAAGAGAAATGGGTTTTTGTCGCCTCGGAGAGTTTCCGGGTCGAGGCGTTTCGTCCGGCTGAATTTGAGACCAACGTCAGCATCGACGACAAGAGCCCGATCATCGGCGATGACATCAGCGGAATTCTCTCGGCGCGTTATCTGTTCGGGGCCGCGCTCAAAGGCGCGCACGTCACCTGGCGGCTGTCGGTATCGCCGTCAGGGTGGGACCCACAGGGGTTCGACGGTTACTACTTTGGTCCGATGGGATGGCTTTCGCGCTATTACGGCGGCAACAACAAGCTCCTCTCGAGTGTCGATTCCGTGCTGGACGACCAGGGGGTGCTGAAAGTCCATTCGTCGCTCAGGGTGGGAGAAATCCAGGGAACACAGTCGTTGCTTCTTGAAGCGGACGTCACCTCTCCTTCGCGACAGGTTATCTCAGGCCGTTCCAGCGTCATCGTCCACGGAGGCGAGTACTACATCGGGATCGCTCCGTCCTCCACGTTTACCCAGACGGATTCTGTGCTTTCGTACAAATTAATCGCCGTTTCTCCTGACGGAAAATATGTCCCGAACATCCCTCTTTCCCTCCGTATTGTGAAAAGGATCTGGCGCTCGGTGCGCAAGGCTGAAACAGGAGGCCGCTATGTCTGGGAATCGCAGCAACAGGATTCGACGGTCGACGCCGGAACGATTACGAGCGGGACGTCACCGCTATTGGGATCGTTCAGGCCAAAGGAACCCGGGTTTTACTATTTCGAAATCAAGGGAACCGACTCGAGGAAGAACGCCCTCGTGACGAACGCGTATTTCTATGTCAGCGGCTCACAGTACGTCGCGTGGGAACGGTCGAACGACGACAGGATCGAGCTCATTGCCAACAAGACACAGTACAAGCCGGGTGAGACCGCAAGTATTATCGTCAAATCGCCGTACGAACAGGCGACGGCGCTTATCTCTCTCGAACGCGAAGGAATAATCTCACACTACACGACCCATCTTGTCGGGAGCGCCCCGCAGATCGATATCCCGATCCTGCGCGAGCATCTCCCGAACGTCTTCGTCTCGGTCATCCTGCTCCAGGGCCGCCTCGAGACCGTGGCGATCACGAAAGAATCCGACATCGGCAGGCCGTCGTTCAAGATCGGATACATTAATCTTCCTGTCAGCGCCGACACGAAAGCACTCAACGTCACCGTCGAGCTCGGCAAGAAAGAATACCGTCCCGGGGACATAGCTGAAGTGACGATTATGACGAAGAACTCGCTCGGAAAACCCGTTTCCGCGGAAGTTGCTCTGAGCGTGGCCGACCTCGGTATTCTGAACCTCATTAACTACCGGATGCCGAACCCGTTCGCGAGGTTCTACCGCCAGCGCGGGCTTGCGGTCACGACGACGGAAACGAGAATTCATCTTATCCAGCAGCGGAACAATGAAGAAAAAGGCGAGGACTCCGGAGGCGGAGGCGGCAATGAAGACAACACGGCAGATGCGGAAGGGATCAGGAAAGACTTCCGGCCTTCCGCGTACTGGAATCCGTCGATCATCACCGACGCATCGGGGAAGGCACGCGTGACCTTCAAACTGCCGGACAACCTGACATCGTTTGAAACCATGGCAGTCGGTCAGACCGTCGAGTCCGATTTCGGCTACGGCGAAAACAGTTTCCGCGTCAACAAGCCCCTCCTTCTCCAGCCGTCGCTTCCGCGTTTTGCGCGTGTCGGCGATGCGTTCGAGGCCGGTGTTGTCATCATGAACTACACGGAGACGGAAAAACAGGTTCACCTCATCACGAGTGTGAAAGGGATCCAGTTCCACGGCGCCGACACTGCCGTGTACCTGCTGAAACCGGGGCAATCGCGCGAAGTGCGCAACAGCTTCGTCGCCGACAGGATCGGCACGGCGGAATTCGTCTTCCGCGCGTTTACCGACAGTGACCGCGACGGGCTCCTCTGGAAGATACCGATTCAGGTCCCGCGATTGAAAGAAGCCGTTGCGCTCTATGAATCCACGACCGACCCCGAGAAACGCGAAACAATCAGGATTCCGAAGGACGTCTTCACAAATCTTGGCGACATCCAGTTCACGCTGGCATCCACGGCGATGGTCGGACTCTCCGGCGGCATCTCGTACCTTTTCAGCTATCCGTATGGCTGTCTCGAACAGAGGCTGACCCACGTTCTGCCGATGGTCCTGGCGAAAGACCT
>DATDNS010000224.1:0-4421 GCA_036518155.1 Bacteroidota bacterium | reverse complement strand
GGAGGACTCGCAATTCCTTCGCACGGTTGTTCAGTACGCATTCTTACTCCTGTGCGTCTGGATCGGAGTGGAGTTTTATCTTTTTGTGCGGTGGGGCCAGTCTGCTGGCACGGTCCCGATCCATTCTCGCCCTCCCGGCGTGGAAGGGTTCCTGCCAATCAGCTCGTTGATAAGCCTGAAGTACTGGGTCCAGACTGGAATCATTAACGATATTCACCCATCGGGCCTCTTCATATTTCTGGCAATTCTTGCCGTCGGCATGCTTCTCAAGAAGGCGTTCTGTAGCTGGCTGTGTCCAATCGGCACCATCAGTGAATCACTCTGGCGCGTGGGTCAGAAACTGTTCAGGAGAAACTTCAACGCACCAACGTGGCTTGACTATCCTCTCCGTGCCCTGAAATATCTCCTGCTGCTGTTCTTTGTCTATGCCATCGTACAGATGGATGTGACGTCGCTCAAAACGTTTATCGAAAGCCCGTACAATAAAGTTGCCGATGTGAAGATGTTTCTTTTTTTTGCGACAATATCATCATCCGCGTTGTCAACCATCCTTGTCCTGGTTATCCTGTCCGTCTTCATCAAGAACTTCTGGTGCCGTTATCTCTGTCCCTACGGGGCTTTTCTTGGATTGGCAAGTCTGATGAGTCCGCTGAAAATCACCAGACAGAACTCAACCTGCATTGACTGTGAACTCTGCACAAAGGCGTGTCCGGCCGGCATCAACGTTCACAAAGCAACGAGGGTCTGGAGCGATGAATGCATGAGCTGCCTCGAATGTGTCGCGGTTTGTCCCGTCAAAAACACATTGGATGTTCGTCTCACAAGGACTTCCAACCCGATCCCAACCTGGGTCTTTGGGACCCTGGTTGCGGGAATCTTTATTGCGGTGACCGGGCTCGCCATGCTTACGGGCAACTGGCAGAACAAGATCTCCAATCAGGAATATTCCCGTCGAATCCAACAGATCGATTCGCCGGTTTACCAGCATTTTCGTGGAAGGGTACCCGCATATGATCCCAATGAATGAAGTGGAGCCGGGGGCGCCGCTTGACATTACAGAGTTTTACGATGCCCTTGCCCCGGAGTACGATACCATGACCGGTTTCCAGAACAGGTTTGTCCAGGAGAAACCGTTCTTCCGGCTGCTCGTTCAGAAATACGACATACGGAAAGCGCTCGACGCAGGATGCGGCACCGGTTTTCACTCGTTGCTTCTGGCGCAGCTTGGAGTGCAGATGACGGCCGTTGACATCTCGCCGGCGATGATTGTTGAGGCACGCAGGCACTCACAGCAGATGTCCATTCCGATCAAGGCTGTGGAACGAAGCCTGGCGAATCTTCGCGGTCTTGCCGATTCCCCGTTCGATGCGGTGTTCAGCCTCGGCAACACGATCGCGCACATCTTGTCGAACGATGAACTGCAACTGATTTGCGGGAATTTTTTCGGCATCCTGCGTCCGCAGGGAATTCTCCTTCTCCAACTTCTCAACTATGACAGAATACTTGCCGGCAAAGAAAGAGTCCAGAGTGTCAAAGAGATCGATGGAAAGACGTTTGTTCGTTTCTATGACTACAACAACGATTCATTGTCATTCAATATCCTCACCATCGACCGAACCGGCGGTGGGGCGCGGCAATCGATGAAAACCGTTCAACTGAAGCCGCTGGGGTCGGCAGACCTGATTTCAAGACTTGCGAGCACCGGATTCTCCGACATCAGGCTTTACGGCGGAATTTCAATGGATGACTACATTCCGCAGACGTCAAAGGATCTTGTTGTATTGGCAAGACGACCGCAATCCGAATAGGAATTTCAACAGCCGGAACTGCCGGATGGCGGATCGTTGTTCTACCCAGTGTCTGCACTCGTAAGCACAATGCTGTGACGGACAGGAGGAACACATGCACGGAAAGCTCTACCAGTACTTCGAGCAGGATCACAAACGTATCGAGAATCTGCTGAATCGCGCAACCGTCAGGAAAGATGGTTTTGACATGGCTTCATACGGGGAATTCCGGCGCGGACTGCTCCGGCACATCGGTCTTGAGGAAAAGATCCTGTTCCCGGCGGCCCAGAAGGCAAAGGGGGGCGAACCGTTTGCGAGTCTGCCAAAACTGCGCCTTGATCACGGTGCTCTCACCGCATTGATGGTCCCACCGCCCACGCAAACGATTGTCGCCGCAATCCGTTCCATCCTGACTGCCCACGACGAGCTAGAAGAATCCGCCGAAGGCCCTTATGACGTGTGTGAGCAACTTGCGGGAGCAGAAGTGGAGACGTTGCTGGCCAGGGTCCGGAGTGCTCCTGAGGTTCCCGTTCTTCCGCACAGGTCCGAGCCGTTTGTTCTGGAGGCCACCCGAAGGGCACTTGAAAGAGCGGGATACAATCTTGATAATTATGATGAACAAGCGTCAACCGGCTAGACCGCTGTCGCCTGTCGCAACGAATTCGGATGAAACGAGGTGTGAAGTGCCATGGCAATAAAGTTGAAACGAATCTATGACGAACCTTCCAGGACAGACGGAGTCCGGATTCTTGTCGACCGACTTTGGCCCCGCGGCCTCACAAAAGAAGATGCTGCAATTGACGAGTGGATACGAGACATCGCCCCATCAGGAAATCTTCGAAAATGGTTCGGACACAAGGTTGAGCGATGGCCGGAATTCCAGCGGCGTTACAAGAAGGAGCTGAAGCAAGCGCAGAACAAACAGATTCTTCAGAAACTCGCCAGGATTTCGGGAATCGCCACCGTGACTCTCTTGTATGCCGCAAAAGACAGTGATCGCAATAATGCAGTTGTGCTCGCCGCCGTGCTGAAATCGTCACGGAAATGAACCCGTGCCCTCCTTTTCCCCCGGATATTGACTGACGGGCCGGAAAGATTCATTGATATAGATACCTCTACGTCCTCAGGCTAAAGGCCTGATGAAGGTGGAACACGGCCGCCGGCCGTTGGAGAGAAAGAAATCGCAGTGAACATACCAAGACTGATCGTGACGCGTGAGCACGGCTCGTGGGCGGTTCTCTTCGCTCCCATGGTCATCGCCGCCTCCGTTGCCCGTCAATATACACTTTCTGAGTTGTTGTTCTTGTGTGCGGCACTCTCGGTCTTCATGGCTTATGTCCCCACGCAAACCATTCTCCGGGACAGACTGACTCATCCTCAGGGAACGGAGACAGTCCACCGTGCAGAATTCTGGGCGGCCTTGTTTGGCATCCTTGCTCTTGCGGCCGGAATTGTTCTCGTGGCCAGAGGATATTGGCTGCTTCTGCTGGTAGCTGGAGTCGGGGCGCTTTCGTTTTTCGGCAATTTCCTGCTCACGCTGTATTTTCAAAAATCCGTGACGAGTGATTTTGTGGCTGTCGCAGGGCTTGCGCTTGGTGCTCCTGGGATGTACTACGTGGCAACCGGCCGGTTGGACCGGACGGCATTTGTTCTCTGGGTCCTGAATGCACTCTTTTTCGGAAGCAGTGTCTTCTACGTGCACATGAAAATGCGAGCATCAAGTATGAAGAGATCCGATCTGACAGTATCCGAAAGATTTACGATCGGCAGACTTAACATTCTCTATCATCTCGTCGTTCTGACCATTGTTGGCATCCTGACTTCAACCCATCAAATTCCGCGGCTCGTCATGCTCGCCTACGTCCCCATGTTCATTCACGCGCTCGTTGGAACCATACGACTCTCCGGCCGAGTACAGTACAGGACATTGGGGTATGTTCTTCTCGGTCATTCCTTCGTGTTTTGTCTGCTCCTTGCGCTTACTGAACACCTCTAGCAGGTTTCTCACAAACAAGCCGCCCGCACGTTATCATTGTCAAATCTCGGAATGTCGTTTCCGTCCTGACCTTGCTTCGACTTTAATTTCTTGATACCATTTGTCCATCCACTCTGTCAATCCTCCGGACTGTCTGACAACTCTCCGGGCCGGAATTACCATCGAGTTATACCAACCTGAAAGCGAGTCATGAAAACCATACCTCAACTATTCGAAGAGAGTGTCTCGAAATACGGCAACCATGTAATGATGCTGGAAAAGAAGGAGGGGGAGTACAGGAACTCGACGTACAGGGAAATTCACGCACAGGTGTGTCGCTTTGCTGCCGGACTCATCAGTCTCGGGATCAAGAAAGGCGACCGCATCGGACTCATCGCGGAGGGACGAAATGACTGGGTGATCGCCGAACTCGGCATTCTCTACACCGGAGCCGTCAACGTCCCGTTGTCAGTCAAGATCGAGGAACTTCCGGAACTTGAATTCAGACTGGCGCATTCGGGATGCCGGATGGTTATTGTTTCCGCCGCCCAAGCCCCAAAAGTCTGCAAGATCAAGAACAATCTCGCCGACCTGGAGAGTGTTATCGTCCTGGATCCTGTTGAAACCGGGGATAAGGACCTCGTCCGTTACAGCGATGT
>DATDNS010000223.1:0-5705 GCA_036518155.1 Bacteroidota bacterium | reverse complement strand
CGTTTCATAGTGAACCTACTGTGCTAGAATTGTGTAAGTAATCGTGTGAACATCGTCGCCAAGCTCAGAACTGTTCCCCTGGCTGAATGTCGCCGAAGCGGTATACTGCAGCGTGGCATTGCCATTTGGCGCCCCCGTTTTCGGAATGCTTGTAATGAAATCAATCGCGGGGCTGCCGTCGATCAAAGAGACTTGTGGCGCCGCCACCCCTTTCGTTACGCTCGTTGCCAGGACGCTCAGATTATATCGCTGGCCCGGACAGGAAGTTGAGACTGTAATCTTTGACAGTACCCCCTGCTTTTGGTACTGGAGACTTACTGAGGTGTTTACGACATTGATCAGTTGTCCGCCCGCTGTCCCTGTCGCGATCGACAGGGTCACATTTCCCCCCGTCAGGCTGATTTGCTGCGATTGACTGACTGACGTCACCGCTGCAATGATGACCAATGTACAGCTCAATGTTCGATGGAGAGTCTTCATCGGGGTCATTGAGTCTGCACCGTGAACGTAATCGTGTGCGAATCCGAACCGGCACCTTTTGAGGCAAGAGCAATTCCTGTATACTGAAGTTTGCAGCTCCCCGAGCTCCTCCCGATATTGAGCAACAAGTCGGCACCGAGAGTCGAAAGCGTTACCTGGGGGGCGGCCGTCCCAACAGTCGGGCTCACCGCAAGGACTTTCAATGTGTAGAGTGGAGAAGCAAGACTGGTGCTGACAGAAATTTTCTTTGTGCTGCTGTTGGTGCCCCAGAGAAGGCTCGTTGTTTGATCGGTGACGGTCATTTGGTCCTGACCCGCCACCGCATTCGCGCCTGTGATGTTCATGTTCACGATGCCCGCATTCAGTTGAAGGACTGTCACAGGCTGAACTTTGACGGTCACAATATGTCCGGCAGTTCCATAGACTTGACTAAACGCAAGGCTTGGTGCCAACACCATGAGAATCGCAAATCCGGAAAAACATTTGAGGGTCATTGGCCGCGCTGATGGACGTCGGGGTGACGTTGATGTGCCTTGAAATATACCAATCGACGGCGGCATATTCAACCGGATCATGCCCGTCACCCGCCAGTGATGGTATACGTGACAAGATGGTGCTCCGTCCCAGTCCCTTCGCTGACATCCGCAGCCGCTATGTACTTGATTGTACAGCTTCCCGACGATCTGCTCACGCTGCGAATGAGATCCTTGGGCGCATCCCCATTGAGAATTACTTCCGTCGCCGAACTGCCGGAGGTACTCACGTTCTTCGCAATAATCCTGAGGGAGAACCGGGCAGCAGTATTGTTCGTGGCAACAGTGATCTTTCTGTTCTCACCGTTGCTCGTCCAGAGAAGTCTTGAACCTGCGTTTTCAGCCGGCAGGGGTTGGTTAGTGGTCTCACTTACGCGATTGATCTGCAGATCGATTTCCCCGCCTACGAGGTCGATGGCATTCAGTTCTTTCACACTAAGGGTGAGAATCTGCGTGGCAGAAGACATCTGTGCGTTTGAGAAGGATGTCAGGTTGACGAGGAGCAGGATGGATCCCGCGAGATTCCTTGCCATGTTCTGTGTCTTCGGTTTCATAGCACATCATCCTGACCGGAAAAAACCGCGGAGGATTTTCACCGCCGCGGTCCGATCCACGAAGGCCGGTGTCAGTTCGTGAGAGTGAGAGTGACAGTCTTTGTCGTTGAAGTTAATGTTCCCGCCGAAGCAAGCGCTGAAAACGTGTAGGTGATCGATTTGCCGGCATCCGCACCCATCCCGATCCCGGTCACCACGCTGACGCCGCTTCCGGTGGAGGTATTCGAAATATCAACCGTACCTGCACTCGTACCTTTGGAGCTGGCAAGGTTGAGTTGAAGCGTATAGCCTGACTGGAGAACCGCGTCAAGGTTTGCCGTAATTTTTACGGTTGGACCGAAGTTCTGGGTGATGCTGTACGTCGTTGAAGCATCGCTGACCGAGGTAAGGGCATCGGTTCCTGCAGTTCCCGTGGTGACGGTGAGAGCACCAGGGTTGCCCGATGTGGCAATCTTGTAAACAGTGTTCACGGAAAGGTTCACTGTCTGATTCGCCGAGGCCTGGGCATACGCACCGTTGATCATCAACACGCAGGCCGCAAGCAGGGTAATGCCGAAGATTGACTTTTTCATTGCCACTCCTTGAAAGAAGAATGAGAGAATATAGTTAATTTTAGGACGCTTAGTTCGTAATGGTCAGGGTGACTGTCTTCGCTGTTGACGACAACGTTCCTGCCGAGGCCAGCGCCGAGAATGTGTAGCTGATAGTCTGACCTGCATCGGCACCGCGTTGAATTGCAGTGACGACATTGACCGCGCTGCCAGAAGTGGCATTGGAAATATCGACACTGCCTGCACTTGTCCCTTTTGTGCTCGCAAGAGCCATGCTCAACGTGTACCCTGCGGGCAGAGCCGCGTCAAGATTCGCCGTGATCTTTACGGTGTTGCCGAAATTCTGCGTTATGCTGTATGTCGTTGAATTGTCGCTTACCGAAGTAAGACTGTTTGAACCAGCCGTGCCCGTAGTGATGGTCAAAGGGGCAGGATTGCCTGAAGTCGCAATCTTGTAGACGGTGTTGACTGCAAGTGTCAGGGTTTGAGTAGCCGACGCCTGAGACCGGGCTGTCTCTACAATGGCCATGCTCATCATTCCCATCAATATGCTGATCATCATCTTTTTCATTTTGAGAACTCCTGTTTTCGATTTCATTGTGTGGTTTGTTTTGCCTGACTTGTGACAACTGCTGTGCCAACACGAAAGCCCTTGTTTTTCTGTGGTTTTGTGACAATCGGAAAATTCTGGTGTGCCGTATTGATAATAATGCATCAATTTGAGACGAGACGAAAATCATTGATTTCAGGGAATATGTTGATGGGCCGATGGACTTAGGGACGAAAATTGTGTACCATAATGATACGATAGTCGAAGGCTCTGGACAGGCTCTTGATGAAATACGGTTGTTCTGAGTGAATCTGCCTGAAATGCTCAGTGGCACGCAGGTTGACATATCTTCGGTGACACGTTTCAATACGGTCACACTCGGAGATGTCCCAATGAGCAGCGAACACGAAGCAACCAAAGACTCTGAATTGGCATACTTGCAAACGACTCTTCAAAATATCCAACGACTGAAGGATGATCTCGTGACTCAAATCGCGCACGATTTCAGAACACCCCTGACGTCGGTCATCGGATTCGCCGAGATTCTCCTCGACGATCGTCCATTGACTGATGAACAGCGCATCGAGTACACCCGCTTCATTCAGTACGAAGGAATCCGGCTTTCCAAACTGATCGATGATCTCATCGAGCTATCCTCGCTTGAAGGGGGTACCCGCAACATAGACGCTCACAGCTTTGACGTGCGGGATATTGTTGCGGCCGCAATCGGACGGGTATCAGAGTTTGCCCGGGGCAGACTTGTCACTCTCCGTACGGAACCCTCTCCTGTTCCTGTTATGGCACGATGTGATTGTGAAAAGATCGCACAGGCTTTGTACCAGCTTCTTCATAACGCGGTTCGGTTCACGAAACCTCATACCGAAGTAACGATTAGTGTCACCTCGAATGATGATTCGCTCGAAATCAGAATTCGTGACCTTGGCCCGGGCATTGCACAGGAACGTATTCCGAAATTGCTGCAGAATCCGGGATGCATGCCGGATCCCGACCAGGATCACCACGCCACCGGGGTGGGATTGGCTATCGTCAAACATATCGCGGATCTGCACGGCGGCCGTGTCAACATTCAAAGCAACAAAGGCGAAGGTTCTGTTTTTACGCTGCAAATACCCTGCTCGCATAGCAGCTGATTCTGATTGCTGCAAACCTCTTCAGGAGAAGTAAAAAATGGCAGCACAACGGATCTATATTGTCGATGATGAAATTACTATCGGCAAGTTGCTCGAACATTGGGTGGGGGGACGCTGGGGATATTCTGTCGAAGTGTTTTCAAATGGACAGACATTTCTCGAGCGATTTTCTGAGCCTCCCGACCTTGTGTTGCTCGATCTCATGCTTCCAGACATCAGTGGCATCGAACTTCTCAAAACAATCAAACAGCGCGCACCTGATGTCCCCGTCATCGTTCTCTCCGCCCAGGCCAGAGTGGAAGTGGCAATTGAAACGCTCAAACTTGGCGCGGTCGATTATTTCAGCAAGCCTGTCGATTTTCCAAAGCTCGAAATTGCCATCAAGAATGCACTGCAGCTTGCCTCGTTGACACGTGAAGTCGAAAGGTTGCGGGAAAACGTTGAGACGAGGGTGCACTTCGACAATATCATTGCGCAGAGCGGGGAAATGCAGGAAGTGTTCAAACTCGTCAACAAAGTCAAGAACAGTGACATCTGCGTCCTCATCCTCGGTGAAAGCGGCACAGGCAAGGAACTGATTGCACGGGCAATCCATTACAATGGGTCCCGCGGGAAGGGCCCATTTGTCGTCGTCAATTGTGCTTCCATTCCGCACGACCTTCTCGAAAGCGAGCTTTTTGGACACGAAAAGGGGGCGTTCACCGGCGCGGTGCAGCGACGGATCGGAAAGTTTGAACAGGCAATCGGCGGCACAGTCTTCCTCGATGAGATCGGCGAACTGGATTTGAGCCTCCAGGCAAAGATCCTTCGTGTCATTCAAGAAAAGACGTTCACCCGCGTAGGTGGGAATGAAACCATTACGACTGACGCACGCCTGATTTCCGCGACCAATCGCGATCTACGGGAGGAAGTGCGGCAGCGGAATTTCCGGGAGGATCTCTATTTTCGTCTTTCAACGTTTCCGATCATGCTTCCACCCCTTCGCCAGCGAAAATCCGACATCCTGCTCCTTGCCGAACACTTTCTGAAGCAATTCGGAAAGGAACAAGGCAAGCCGAAGTTGCGCTTTGCCCGTAAAGCGCTCGACCTGCTTTACCGGTATCCATGGCCGGGAAACATTCGCGAATTGGAAAATGCAATTCAGCGTGCCGTCGTCTTGACGGACGGCGACGTGCTGACCGAACAGGACATGCCTGTTGCGGTTCAATCATATGCTTCCAGTGATTCCGGCTCGGCAGGTTCATCACTGTTTTCGGAAGGCCAAAAAGGTGTGGTGCCGCTCGAAAAAATCAAGGAAGAGGCAATTCGTCACGCGCTGAAAACTACGGATGGTAACATTGCGGAAGCAGCAAAGAGGCTCGATATTGGCCGGGCTACCCTTTATCGGCTTGCAGAAAGGTATAAAATCAAGATTTAGTTGTTTTGATCATATTGCGCACCTCCAGAAACAGCAAAGCCGGTTCAAATGAACCGGCTTTTTTGCGGAGAGGGAGGGATTCGAACCCTCGATAGAGGTTACCCCCTATGCAGGTTTAGCAAACCTGTGCCTTCAGCCACTCGGCCACCTCTCCGTGTGCTGAATCGTTGCACAAGATATTCAAAAAGCTGTCTTGAAGCAAACGGAAATCGCTTATTGACCTTGCCTCAGCAATTCCTCGCACGCACCGCAGAGTCCGGTGTGCTTCAGGTCGATTTCCTCAACGTAGGTCGACGAGCGCATAACACATTCGAACTGCCTGCAGTGATAGAGACCAAATGTATGCCCAAGCTCGTGCACGATTTCCTTTTGGAGTCTCTCCTGCATGAGGAGATCGTCGACCGGGAGCCCATAGAACTGGTTCTGCAGCCTGTGAGTTGATACGACAGCAGCCGTGCCGGCGAGCTGT
>DATDNS010000222.1:0-2042 GCA_036518155.1 Bacteroidota bacterium | reverse complement strand
TGGCTGTCACTCTTGGTCTTTGTCTCGGATGGTCTTTTTTTGTCGACTCAATCGACGTGCTGAGGTCGAGACAGATACGTTCAAAGAATGCGCTTGCTCTCGATTCTCTCTCTGTTGCGATCCCGGATCATTCCGCCCTGTTCACGTATTGGGGGTCGGACAAATCGGCCGCAGGACCGATGCAACTCAACAAGGACGTTGTCATTGTGGACGTACTCGCAGACATGGGGAATGACGCTCCCCGTCTCGCGAGAGAATTTCGTCGGATGCAAAGGCGGGTTTTCATGGTTGGAAGCGCCATGCCTGCCGACATTATCCGGGCTACAGCCGGACGCGATTCATTGGCCACAGCAATGACGAACCCGTTCCTCGTGTATGAACTGGTTCAATCGCAAGTCTCCGGCGATTCGACCATGAAGAATGCCGTCTCAATGCCTCACCCGAAGACATCGACCAGTCGTAACTGAACTCACTCACCATTACCAATTCCCATCATTCGTTCAATGAACAACGTTATGAAGTACAAACTCAATCCCATCCTCATCTTCATCTGCGTCGCATTCGCAGTGACAGGCTACCTCCGGCTCAACGATGCTTCGCTCTACACCGACAGCACCCGGTACGTTATCTGGGGGACGTCATTCGCACACGGACACGGGTTTATTGATGATACACAGCCGGATCCTGAGCGCTACGTCGTCAATGCCCCGCTCTACTCCGTTGTTCTTGCCCCGGCCTTGCTTTTCTTTCCGAATTCACTGGCCGCTGCAAAAATCTGGACGTTGATGATCGGAGTATGTGCGCTGGTTCTTTTCTTCGTCTGGCTGAAACGGCGCTTTGGACCGACGCAGGCTGTGATCGGCACCCTCATCCTCGCCTGCAATCCGCTGATGATCGTGATGGCAACAGAGGCAATGTCTGAAATGTGCTTTCTCGCGCTGACATTCCTCACCATGATCATCCTCGAGGATTTTGAAACCGAAGAAAAGCTGCTTTCACGGAATTCCGTCTATCTCCTGATCATCCTGTCGTTTCTTCCCCTTCTTCGCGAGGTGTCCATCGCCCTCGTCGGTGCAGTGATCATTGTCCTCCTGCGGAAGAAGCAGTACCGGCACGCAATCTGGTTTGCCGTCGGCACAGCGGTTGTCGCAGCTGCCTGGATTATCCGCAACGTCTATATCGTCGGCGTTCCGCCGACTTCCCAGGACACGAATGTCAGCTTCATCCTCGGACACTTCGTCACGCCGGCGAATTCCCCCATCGTGCGGGAGCTGATCCAGAGAATAATCGCGAATATCCAGGGGTTCTATGGATTCACTGTCAGCCTGCTGATGTATCCATTTCCTCAATCACTCATCGTCGACCCACACCAGTTCTTCAGGATCTTGTACAGATCGTTAAGTACGGCAAAATACATCCTTCCGTTTGCCCTGCTTCCTTTTGTGGTGACCGGAATTCTCGGAGATCTGAGGAGAAGCTACAAGGGTTACGTTGCTCTTCTCTTCTGCGTTTTCTATGCGTTGATCATTGTGGTCTACCCGGTTCAGGATATCCGTTTTCTCCTTCCCCTCCTTCCATTCGGCATCTATTATGTTTTGTCCTCGATCGGCAACGTGTCACAATTGAAAGTACTCAGGAACCGGACGACGGCGATTGTTGCGGGAAGTGCGGCAGTGATGTTGCTTACTGTGCCGAACCTTGTCTGCGACCTCGAATTGGTACGAACAAACTGGGAGTACAAACATTCTCCCGATGAACTGTTCAATGCGATGAAGAGGTCGGGGGTGACCAAGGAAATGTTCGTTCGCCCCTGGCAACCGTTCGGCAACTGGATTACCGGGCATCTTCCTGACAGTACCGTCATCGCCAGTACGTTCAAAGAGCTTTCCCTGTTTGTCGGTGATCGAAAGATCCTGGAAATCAATTACGGCGTGCCGCTGCCGATGTTCGAACGTTTTCTGCGCGACTACGGGGTTGCTTACGTACTCTCGGCGCGCAAGGACGAACCTACCGTCCCTTATCAGTTCAACATGGAGGAATCC
>DATDNS010000221.1:0-3935 GCA_036518155.1 Bacteroidota bacterium | reverse complement strand
GGGAATGTAACAGATTCTCGACAAAAATGCGCCAGAAAACCTTGCAGGCCCCCCGTTGAAGCCCCTTCGGTGTCGCTTGATCTTGCCCGCCGGCCCGAACGCCCGGCTTGCAATAAAACAGGCCGGACCGTCAGCGACGGCCCGGCCCCTGGCCTACTTGAATCGAATGGCGATTCCCTCGGCTCCCCCTCCGCCGGAGACTGCCTGGTTGAGCTTGAAGGCGATGATGGCGTTCGCCCCGATCAATGCCGCCCGCGCTTTCAGCTTCTCCTTCAGGTCGTTCCCCGCATCCTGCGCGTCGGAATTGTAGACGGAAATGTAGCCGAGCACCTGGTAGTTGCCGGTCGGCTCGGTGAGCGAATAGACACGGATGTCTTTGGCGTTCGTCGCCGTGACGTTGTCCGTGGAAACCATGTAATTGCCGTAGCCCGTACAGCCGCTCACAAGCATCAGGCCGACTGCCGCGAGCACGAGAATGAATGTTGTGCGCATGGGTCTTCTCCCTGAGGTTATGAGTTGGTGTATTTCACCGCGACCCCGGAGGCGATGTAGGTGTGCACCGGGATGGGAATGATGATGAAGAGCACGACAAACGTGTGAACGCGGATCTCGCAGTTCACCAGGGCGTCGGCTCCCATGAGTGCGGCTTTTTCCTTGATGTAGTTCACCGCGTCCACGGTCTCGCTCTTGTCCGCGACGACAAAGCCGACTTCCTTGTACGACTTCGTCGGGGTCGCGTTGGAGAAAAAGACCTGGACGTTTTCGGGCTTCGTCGGTGCGTAGGTCTGTTCGTCGCCGATGAGCGTCTGCTGAAAATGCGTGCATCCCGCCAGCAACGCGAGCGCGGCAACGCACACGAGAATCAGTACTGTTTTGGAATTCATGGAATTCTCCTTCGTGAATTATGGAATCGTCCTGCCGTGATAAGGGATTTATTCCGTCTCCCGCGACGGTACAGAACTCTGCTGATCGCAGCGCGAACGCCGCCGCGCATCATCGAAACGCTATGCCGACGGTACATTGGACTGTTGCGGTCGGCTGTTTGATCGTGAATGTCGGTCCGCCCGAGCCCGATGAACCCGTCCTGAATTCGTACGCGAGGTCGGCCGCCAGGTACCGCAGCTCAATGTCGATCCCCCGCGAATAGAACCCCACCTCGCCGCCGTAGCCGAAGGCATTCGCCCCGGCGCTCGATTGATTCATCGACGCCGATCCGTTCGAGACTTTGATCGACGGGCTGATCCCCAGGACATATCCCACGAGCGCGGCAGCGTGGAACCGCCGTTCCCCGGAAACCGGTGCGTGAATGCCGAGACTTCCCAGCGTCCAGAACAGGAACCAGGAACCCGTTTCAACCTTCGTCTGAGCCGTCACCTGACCTGACAATGCATCTTCGTCGAACGGGTAGTAGTCCAACACTTCCTTGAACCCCACCTCGAACGTTTTACTCACGTCGATGCGGTAACCGAACCCGAGACACGCACCCGTCGATGCGAACCCGATCGCAGAAAAATCTTTCGCAGCAAAGCGGCCTGTCGGTACTCCCACCCCGCCGAGGATCTCCCACACGTGGAACGCATCCTCGAATGCTGCGACGGCTACAGTCTGCGGCTGCGCATCGGTCCGGGCCGTCGAATCCTTCGTTACGACCAGCTGGTTGCGAATCCGCCGGATGTTCGACGTCGGGATTTTGACCGTTCCCCCGGTGGTATCGACTTCCAGCGTGTCCGCCGTCTGTTGCGTGACCGTTCCTTTCACGACGGATCCGTCCTTCAAGGTTATCGTTTTGGTGTCCTGTTGTGCGGAGACCTGTGCAGCAACGAAGAGTGACAGGAGAGAAACTAGCAGCAAGGTTCTTGTCGGTGTGTTCATGACGTTTGGCAAAAAGCACTGAGTGGAGGCGGGCGTCCCTTCTAAAAACTTTGCGGATTTTTTCCTGATGTGCAAGAGCACTGCTCAGGTATTTTCATTTTTTGTCATTCGTGAGAAAGGCTTGACTAAACAGACGGCGAGCTTTACATTGTCAAAAATTGAAAGGGAAGGCATGAAAGCGGTTGTCACGACGTTAATGATGCTTGCCGGTGTCTGCCTGGGCGCAACGGCCCAGACTTCTCCGACGTACGGATCGAACCCGGATGCCGGCAAGTATATCGAAGCGAACGATATCAGGATGTACTACGAATCGTACGGAAAGGGCGAACCGCTGCTCCTGCTGCACGGGAATGGCGGATCGATCCAGTCGTTCGCGGAGCAGATCCCTGCGCTGGCGAAGCATTTCAACGTCATCGCCATCGACAGCAGGTCCCAGGGCCGGTCGACGGACTCCGACAAGGAGATCACCTATGCCCTCATGGCTTCCGACGTGGCGGCCGCAATTCAGAAACTCAATCTCGGGAGCGTGAACGTGGTGGGATGGAGCGACGGCGGAAATGTTGGACTTGAGCTGGCGCTTGCGTATCCTCAGCTTGTGAAGAAACTCGTCACGATCAGCGCAAACTTTTCGCACGAGCATTTCATGGCGGATACCGCGCGGAGTGTCGTCATGGACGTCAACGACCCCGTCGTCGTCAAAACGCGCGGACGGGTGATGAGCTATTTTCAGACATCCGAGAAACTTTCCGCGAACCCTGAACGCCTGCCTCAAATCCGGAAGAAGCTCGAATACCTCATCGAGCACTACCCGAACCTCACGAAGGAGCAATTAGCGAAGATTTCCTGTCCGGCGCTTGTCGTCGCGGGAGACCACGACCTGATCCGCGAGGAACACACGTTGGACCTTTACAAATCATTGTCTCACGGAGAGTTATGCATTATTCCCGGCGCAACACACCTGGCGGTGTGGGAACAGCCGGAGATCGTCAACGAAACGATTATCCGTTTCCTGGAGACTCCGTACCGGGACATCGACCGGTTCTATTTCTTCCGGCAATGAGGAACGGGTAAACCGTTGGAAACAGTTTATCGTTTTTTCACCGGCTTCATTCTCATCGCTGAAGCGATGGGAAGCTGCCCACCAGCGCTAGGCTTGTACCACAGCCTCAAGTCCTTTGCACGGCGTTAAGCTTTGACCTTGCCGTCACTATCTTTGTAAAACCGCTGCAATCGAGTGAGCCTCTCCGATATCATGCCTTTCCCACCACTCTAGCCTTGACCTTACCATCCGTGTCTTCCCTTGAGTCTGCTCGATCTGAGTGGGCTTCTCCGAATTCGAGCCAGTCCCACGACTTCAAGCCTATCCCAAGGCTTCGAGCCTATCCCACGGCTTCAGTCTGTCTCACAGCTTCGCCCTCCCACGGCTTCAGCCGTGGGACCACGCAATCCTAGTCATCCGGTGAAACCGTTTCAACGGTTTCCAAAGAAGGCTCCACACCGTGCTCACGCAGCAACTCTTCCCACTCCTCAGCAAACCCTTTCTTCGCGTGGTGCTGCTTTTGATTCGCGATGTATCGTTCAACTTCGAAAACCGCTGATTCACTGACAGAGAACGCAGCGTAGCCAGTCTGCCACGCAAACTTGAATTTTGCGAAATCCTGCTGGTTCACCCAATGTGAGGATTCTCCCTTGATGTTCTGGAGAAGGTCTTTCATCGCATAGTGCGGTGAAAGAAGGAAAAGAACGTGGATGTGGTCCGCGACGCCGTTGATTGCTCGGACAGGAGAATCAAAATCCTCTTCGAGATGGCGCTTGATGTGTTCGTGGAGGGACAATTCAAAGGTGGGGAGGATCGTCCGTTGCCGGTAATTAGTCCCTAACACGGTATGAATCCAGACCCTGGTAAGAGAGTGTGACACGGTGGGCCCCCTTTCAGGTTTTCTATTCCTTGATATAAACCGTTGGAAACGGTTTAGCTTAATTTTCCCCTGCTTCCTACCCATCGCTGAAGCGATGGGAATTTCTTCTCTTTGGAAAATGTAGCAGGATTTTCCTGGGCAGGC
>DATDNS010000220.1:0-4120 GCA_036518155.1 Bacteroidota bacterium | reverse complement strand
CACGTGCGAGCGAGAGGTAGGCATCCCGCTTGTCGGGATTGATTTCATAGGAGATCTGGAGGATCACTTTCGACATGTTGATCTTTCTGAATTAGTTGATAAATGCTATCTGAAATTCTTCATTGCGCTGCGAATTTGTTTCTCGGACATCCCAAAGTAGTGCCCAATTTCGTGAAATAACACCTCAATAATTCTGTCCCGAATCTCTTCTTCGCTGCTGCACGAAGCTTCAATATTCTTTTGATAGAGCGAAATCTTATCGGGGCCCGTTGGCGTTGCACCGTACCATGTTCCGCGGCGCGTCAGCGGGATTCCCTGGTAGAGACCGAGGAGAGAATACTTCCCGTAATGTCCATTCTCGACAAGTTCGTCGGGCGGATAATCCTCGACAACAACGTGTACGTTTTCAATACTGTCCCGAAATTGGTCCGGGAGACTGTCGAATGCACCCTGAGCAATTTCCTCGAAACGCTCCTTCGTCATGAGCTGAATATCCGATCGCTCTACAGAAAATGGATCAGTCGCTCGACGATCACAAAGAGAATCATAAGTGACGCCACTGTCGTGAGAACCAGCGACACGAGAGATCTTCCAACGGAAAACTGCCTGCTGACCGATCCTCCGATCACCGCCAGACCGAATGCCCAGAGCGACACAGCAACATCGACGGAAATAAGTGCCACATAGAGACCGGGTTTGATGGTATAGGGGTCGGGGTTCGATGTGAACAGAAACATTCCGAACGTGAGCAATTCTATCGGCAATATCAACACAAGCGACAAGAAGACCGGCGTTGTCGCATAGGCAAGCACTCCCAGCGATGTCCGAAAACTCCCCCTTCCCCCAAGGACCCTCGCCGTCAGATGGAATAGAACTGTAAAGAGCATTGCACATACCAGGCCGAGCGCTACGCCCGAAAAAACCGCCTTCGCAAGCAGGTCCAGGAGTGAGTCAAACCTGGATCCGAGTTTGAAATACCAGAATGCGGTAAACGACAACCCGATGCCAAAAAGTGAAAAGAGCAGCAGCGAGTAGTTCTTGTGTTCAGCAAGCGTGATGTCGTGAAATGCCTGGCGGGGAGATTCAATGACTTTCCAGACTGTAGCAAAGAAATCCAGATTGGGAATACGGTTTTGGATAAAACTCTTGCAGTTCCGGCAAACCGTCGCGAATTCGTCGTTCTCAGTTCTACAGACCGGACACGTCGTCATGGTGTGGGCTTCTCAGCTTGCGTATTTGAATTTTGCCGTAAAATGCCTCAGCACCGGCGCTTCCTCCACAATCTTCATTCCTCTGAGGTGTTGCCTTTCGCCGAAGACTTCCAGAATAATCTCAACAACGTAGTCAATGTGGCTTTGTGTATACACTCTTCTCGGAATTGCCAGGCGAACCAGCTCCATCGGGGGCGATATCAGTCGCCCGGTATCGGGGTCATATTTACCGAACATCACACTGCCAATTTCGACACTCCTGATCCCCCCCACCCTGAACAGTTCACACACAACTGACTGTCCCGGGTATTGCCAGACCGGTATATGCGATGCAAAGCGTTTGGCGTCCAGGTAGATTGCATGGCCGCCGGGTGGTTGCACGCTGGGCACCTTTGAAGCCGTCAGCTTCTCCCCCAGATATTCCACCGACCGGATACGATACTGAAGATAGTGTTCGTCGAGTATTTCATCCAAGCCCTGGGCGATCGCCTCAAGGTCACGCCCCGCAAGTCCCCCGTAGGTGGGGAATCCTTCCGTTATGATCAGGAGATTCCTTGCCCGGGCCGCCAGTGCGTCGTCATTGACGGCGAAAAACCCGCCGATATTGACAAGCGCATCCTTCTTTGCACTCATTGTACAGCCGTCAGCATATGAAAACATCTCCCGGGCTATTTCCCGCACGGAGAGGTGAGCATACCCCTTCTCGCGCAGTTTGATGAAATACGCATTTTCAGCGAACCGGCAAGCATCGAGAAAGAGAGGGATTCGATATTTCCGCAGAAGCATCTTTGTATCGCGAATGTTCTTCATCGAGACGGGCTGGCCACCGCCGGAGTTGTTGGTGACAGTAATCATGCACAGCGGAATATTCTCTCTCCCTTTTTCTTTGATGAACCGCTCAAGAGCCGCCACGTCCATGTCACCCTTAAAGGGGGCAATTGTTTCCGGGTGCTTTCCGGCTTCGTTCAGAAGGTCCACCGCCTCTGCCCCGGAGAATTCCACGTTTGCACGGGTCGTGTCAAAATGCGTGTTGTTGGGGATGAACTTCCCTTTGCCTCCTACGATCGAGAACAGGATCTTTTCTGCCGCTCGCCCCTGGTGTGTCGGGATCACGTGTTTGAACCCGGTCAGTTCCTTCACGACTCTTTCAAATCGAAAAAAACTCTTTGAGCCCGCATAGGACTCATCGCCGTCCATGATCCCCGCCCATTGCTTTGCACTCATGGCTGATGTCCCGCTGTCGGTCAGCAGGTCGATCAACACATCTTCGGCCTTAATCAGAAAAGGATTGTAAGATGCATTCTTGAGGATCGTCTCCCGTTCCTTCAGGGTGGTAAATCTGATTGGTTCTACGGACTTGATCTTAAATGGTTCAATGATCGTTTTCATACATTCCCGTTCTACTGCTTGCGCAAACCCATGGAATCGTGTGTATCGAGACCTTTGAGCACGCAAAACTCGTATTTCATGTGAAGCCCTGGGAGGAACCCGCGCTGCCTCTTGCCGCGACCAATTTCCATTTTGTCAATGATAATCGTGAATCTTCGAATCGCCAGTCCGTTCAACGACAAGGTCCGATCAGTTCTTCATAACTCCATCCATCCTTCGGACGCACGCGGAACGGCAAGATTGTTCTCAAATGCAGACTACGATGCGTCTCAATTGAGTCTGCACTGATTCCGATCTTGAGGCCCACCAAGTTCCCGATTTCGCAGAAGTGCGGGGAAAACAAACAACTCTCTTTTGCCAATGCTAACACGAAATCCTTGGATAGAAGTCTCTGAAAGCATTCCATTGTCCCTTGTAGACCCTCAGACGAAATCCTTGTCAGGGATGAAAGTGGTAACTGAAAATCCGGTGTGCGATCCCCTATCGTCATAATCACAAAACCACGTCCATCCTATTCCCGCTCTGCTACCATCACAGAGAACACATTTCTTCCTTCGAGGTGTTTTCTTCCGTTCAAAAACGCCAATTCGATCAAAAATGCAATTTCAATGATCGTGCCTCCCAGGCGCTCGATCAATTTCGCGGCAGCGGCAATCGTACCGCCGGTGGCAAGCAGATCGTCGTGAAGCAGAATTCGATCTCCCTTCGAAATTGCGTCACGGTGAATTTCAATGGAATCTGATCCGTACTCGAGCGCGTAGTCTTCGCGAAGAACTGCGGCAGGCAGTTTTCCTTTTTTTCGGATAGGCACAAACCCTGCCCCAAGCTGAAGCGCCAGTGAGGCAGCGAAAATGAATCCACGG
Source organism: Bacteroidota bacterium (assembly GCA_036518155.1). GTDB lineage: Bacteria > Bacteroidota > Ignavibacteria > UBA10030 > UBA10030 > JADGQA01. The sequence continues at coordinate 657 of DATDNS010000220.1, read as the reverse complement.
GACTCTACGCCAACGACTTTGTCTATCTTTGCTTCGTTGTAGCGTTTCGCGAGGATTTCATTGACGGACGCGAAACAGTGCGGATCCTTCAACAACGTTGTAATATCGCGAAACACAATCCCCGGCTTCGGAAAATCCCTGACATTGCGAATCGATGTTGCCAATTCTTCAGAAGTCATTGCCATTTGACCGGTTCCTTCTTCAGGAATGAATCTATTCCCCGTTTGCAGTCGTCGGTCATCCTCGTCAGAGCGTTCAAATTGGCTGCATAGTCGAGCGCATCGCTCATCGTCATTCCGTTGATTCTGGAAATAAGCTCTTTCACGAGGCCCATGGACGACGGACTGCATTTTGTGATCAATTCCCTGGCGAGCGTTTCGCCCGCTTCTTCCAATTGAACTGCAGGACTTACGACGTTGACCAAACCAATTTGCTGCGCTTCGTCTGCAGAAATGGTATTGCCGCGTAGTGCCAATTCGCGGGCTTTCGCCTCTCCCACTCGCCTGATGAGGAAGACCATGACAATGGCGGGAATAAACCCTATCCGGGCTTCCGTATAGCCAAAGCGTGCAGTTTCTTTGGCGGCAATGACAAGATCGCACACTGTCGCAAGACCACACCCTCCTGCGAGCGCATTTCCCTGGACAAGCGCAATAA
>DATDNS010000219.1:0-6129 GCA_036518155.1 Bacteroidota bacterium | reverse complement strand
GACCACGATGGGCACATTCGCCGCCTGTGCGTGGCTGATGGCTTCGATGGTCTGCGGCATCACACTGTCATCGGCTGCAACAACCAACACAACGATATCCGTCACCTGTGCACCGCGGGCACGCATTGCGGTAAACGCCTCGTGGCCCGGAGTGTCGAGGAACGTGATATTCCGGCCGTTTTCGAGAGTGACTTCGTATGCACCGATGTGCTGCGTAATTCCGCCCGATTCTCCCGCCACGACATTCGACCTCCTGATGTAGTCCAGCAGGGAGGTCTTACCGTGATCAACGTGCCCCATGATGGTAACGACGGGAGCCCTGGGTTTCAGCGTTTCTTCTTCGTCCTCAAAATCCTGCAGGACGTCGGCGCTGAATTCCTGCTCGAAATCGACCTGGAACCCAAATTCATCCGCGACAATCGAAATCGTATCTTTGTCGAGACGCTGGTTGATGGAAACCATAATTCCCAGGCCCATGACTTTCTGAATCACTTCGGCGACGGAAACACGCATGAGGTTGGCAAGCTCGCCGACTGTTACGAATTCTGTAGCCTTGACCCGGGTTTTGTTCAGTTCCTGCTCTTCGAGAATACGCTGTTCTTCTTCTTCCCGTTTTTCCTTTTTCTTGCGACGGATAGCTGCCCGTACAGTAACCGATTCATCGGTCATTTCAGCGAGGGTCTCCCTGATCGCTTTTTCAACTTCAACGCTGTCTACTTCGGCCCGGCGAGACTTCTTCTTCTTCTTTGTCTTCAGTTCCTCCTCTTCGACCGGCGCAGGTGCAACGCGCACCTTCTTGCTTTCCTCTCTGATCTTCTTCTTCTTCTTTTTCTTTTTCTTGTCTTCCTCCGATTCGGCTGCCTCTGTTGCGGCAGGTTTCGCGAATTCCATCTTCCCCTTGATGGTCAGACCGCGCTGCGGACGGGATTGGAGGACTTCCAACGGTGACTGTGGAGCACGCTTCGAAGGAGGAGTTTCCACTTTCTCTGCCTTCGTCTCCTCCATCACAGCCGGTTGCTGTGCGGCCGCTTCTTCCACAGGCACGATCTCTGCGGGTTCTTTCGGCTGTTCCGTTTCAGCTGCCGGCGCGGAACTCAACTCAACGGGCGCCGAGGCAGGTTCCACAACCGCCTCTGTTTCCTCCCTGACCGGTGTCAGAACGGGTGCGGGCTCTTCGGCCGAAGTTTTTTTCTCCGGTTTTTCCGACGGTTCCTTTTTGCGGCTTGTCCGGAACTCCTGTACTTTCTTCTGGTGCCGCTCGGCGACATCTTTGTCCTTCTTGAAGTGGTTCATGATCGCCTGCATCATATCATCAGTCACAGTCGTCATGTGATTCTTCACTTCAAAACCTTTCTTGCGCAGAAACTCGATGATCGTGTCGCTCGAAAGGTTAAGCTCAGTGGACAGCTTGTAGATTTTTATTTTCTTGAACGCTTGTTCCGGCATTGTGTTCTTCGTTTAGGTAAACTCCGCAACGTGGCCGTCGATGTACTGACTGCTACTCTTCCGTTTTGGTGGACTCACCGCTTGGTGCTTCTTCCTTCTCAGCCTTCTCCGCCGCCTGGACGGGCTCGGCAAGGCTCTTGGGTTCCTCACGCGGTTTCTCTTCGCCTTCTTCTTCAATCTCAGCTTCTTCGAGTCCTTTTTTCAGCATGGCGACAATTTCATCGATCTTTTCCGGTTCGATTCCAAGCGTCGCGACGAGTTCTTCCTTCGGCGCTTCGATCACATCCCGGACCGTTTCATAGTTCTCATCGAAGAATTTATGGAACAATACATCGCCAAGTTCTTCCCGGAATTCGGAAAGATCCATGTCATATTCTTCTTCGCCACCCTCTTTCAGGACCTGTATTTCGAATCCCGTCAGTTTTGAGGCCAACCGGACGTTCTGTCCGTTGCGGCCGATCGCAAGAGAGACCTGATCGTTCGCCACAGTCACAGCGGCCTTCTTGTTTTCTTTGTCAATCTGGATTTCTTTGAGTTTGGCGGGGGCCAAAGCGCGTGTAATAAATTGATGAATGTCTTCCGTATAGTTGATTACATCGATGTTTTCATTGTTCAGCTCCCGCACGATGGCGTGGATCCGGACACCTTTCATCCCGACACAAGCGCCGACAGCATCAATGCGATCGTCGTGTGAAAGAACGGCAACCTTTGCGCGGTCACCCGGTTCCCTGGCAATCTGCTTGATCTCGATCAAGCCATCGTAAATCTCGGGAATTTCAATTTCAAAGAGGCGCATCAGGAATTGCGGATCCGTCCTCGAAATAATGACGACGGGATTGCCCGCTCCTTTGCGGACTTCTTTCACGACGGCCCGCAGCGTGTCTCCTTTCTTGTATCGCTCCTTGTAGATCTGTTCACTCCGTGGGAGAATGAGCTCGTTCTTGTTGTGGATAACAAGGATTTCACCCTTGCCTTTCCGGATCTGATAGATTTCGCCGACGACGATTTCACCCAGCGAAGTCGTGTACTCGTTGTAAATCGCTTCCCGCTCTATCTCTTTGATCCGCTGATTGAGATTTTGCTTGGCGCTGATGACGAGACGGCGTCCGAATGTATCGAGAGGGACAATTTCAACGAATTCGTCTCCCGCCTCAAGCTTCTCGTCAGATTTCTTGTTTGCCTCTTTGATATCGATTTGCGTCGAGGGATCTTCAACGACTTCCACCACGACTTTCTCAAGATAGATTTCGATGTCCCCTTTTTCCATGTTGACGACAACGTCAAACTTCGCGTTTGGACCAAACCGTTTGCGTACCATCATGCCGAAGATGTCCTCCACAATCCCGATAAGGATATCTTTATCGATACCCTTATCCCGGGCCATCTGGGCAAATGATTCAACAATCTCGTGATTCATGCATTCCTCCAAACAATAAACTGCGGTCGGTATTCGCTACCAGGGCAGTTCTTCAATTGATTCGATAATTTTTGAAAATTCCAGTATCGCAGATTCTTTTTTCTCTGTTTTGAATGTGAGAATCTCGCCATCCACGGCCATAAGCGTTCCCTCAAAGGTCTTGCGTTCAGTACCTTCCCAATAGTGAACGCTGAACTTTCTGCCGACGTTCTTTTTGTATTGGCGGAGCAGTTTGAGTGGTTTATCAACACCCGGGGATGAGACCTCCAGTTCGTACTGTTCTTCAATCAGGCCGAGGCTATCCAGTCGGGCCCCAAGTTCCCTGCTGATTTCAGCGCACTGGGCGATCGTAACGCCTTCGTCAGTATCGACGAACACCTGAATGATCCGCCTTCCTCCTTCTCTTCGTTCAGCCAACGTGACAAGAAATGCGTTCCTTGCATTTGCTGCAGACTCAACGACTTCCTGCACTTTTGACCAATTGAATGCTGCCATCGTGGTGCGGGCTCCAAAAAAAATAGCCCGTTTACAGCGGGCTATACGACGAAACTCACTTAGAAATATAGGCATTCCGTCAGGCAGATGCAAGAAAATTCGCATTCGGCCGGATACGCACGGGAAGCTTATCCTTTATCGTTCAAATTTCCGCAACTCGAAACAAGACCGAGACTTGGCTTGCCTTTCACGGAACGTGTGAAACAACGTTCGTACTAAAAGTTTATCACCGTCTCGTGCTTCTTGTAAAATTCCTCCACAAGCCTGGCTGCTTCCTTCGGGTCATCTGTCACGAGGAACAGATCCAGATCTCCCGGCGAGACCATCCCTTCGCTGATCATTTGTGTCTTGATCCAATCAACGAGGCCTTTCCAATACTCGGTCCCCATGAGGACGATGGGAAACGGCTTTGTCTTTTTGGTCTGCACCAGCGTTAGTGCCTCAAAGAGCTCGTCCATGGTACCAAATCCGCCCGGCAAAACAATGAAGCCGTGCGCATACTTGACGAACATGACTTTACGGACAAAGAAATGCCGAAATGTCGCGAGACGGCCGCGATCGATGTACGGATTCGAACTCTGCTCGTGAGGCAATTCGATATTCACACCGACGGAAGCACCTCCGCCCTCCATGGCTCCCTTGTTGGCAGCCTCCATGACACCGGGACCGCCGCCGGTGAGCACATTGAATCCCCGTTTTGCGAGCTCTTTTCCGACTTGAACACCCAGTTCATAATACTTCGACCCTGGTTTGGTGCGTGCAGACCCGAACACGGAAACGAGATTATTTTGTTTTGCCATGAGCGTAAAGCCGTCGACGAATTCCGCCATGATCTGAAAGACGCGCCAGACATCCTGTTGAGCGTTCATCAACGCTTTTAGCTGGAAGTCCTGTCTCACGTCGTACGAAGAAGGATCTATCGGTTTTTCCATATATGCCTCATCAATGTAAGTTTCAGTGTGGAATCGACATCTCAATCCCTGCGCCCATCCACCACACAGGCCATATCCCGCTTCATCCCGGGTTGTGAGTCCACTCTATTTCGCAGTCTTCACCTTCAAATTGCCGAATCTGATTCCGGAATTCCCTGCCAACTGTGACGGGAGCATTGGTGATCGGATCCAGCCAGACATGAAATGCAGTGTTCGTAACAACCAGTTCACTCGTCGTGGCCTTCTCAATTACGCTTTCCATTGCAAAACTTGTGTTTCGGATAAATGATACACGGGTAAAGACATCCAACAACTCGTCGAACACTGCCGAAGATTTGTAGTCAATCTCGTTTCGTACAAGAACGACTTTAGACCCCCCGTTAATGCTTTGGATGTTTACGGTAGCGCCAAGTTCTTTCAGGTATTCAATCCTGCCAACCTCACAGTACAAGAGATAATTGGCGTTATGGACAATTCCCTGCCAATCCACCTCATAGTTTCTTACTCGAACCTGGGTTTTGTGTTTGAATTGTGAACGGTCCATGCTTCTCTCATGAAAAACTGGCTTTTATAACCTCAACGGCTCTTGCAACATCATCCTGGGTAACGTCCAGGTGCATGACGGCGCGAATGGTCGTATGCGTCATTTCCGAAAGGAGGACACCGTGTGCACGTGCTACCGCGATGATCTCCCCTGGAGTCTTCCCCGTTTGCCCGACATCAATGATAACGATATTTGATTGGACCGTATCCATATCGATTGCGAAGCCCGGCAGTGCCCGGAGTTGTTCGGCAAGGAAACGGGCTTTGGTGTGATCCTCCCGAAGTCTCTCGATGTTGTTGTCAAGTGCGTAGATTGCCGCAGCGGCGAGCACGCCGGCCTGCCTCATCCCTCCCCCGAGTATTTTCCGGTATACTCTTGCCTGATCAATGAATCCCTTTGAACCGACGAGCGCTGAGCCGACGGGTGCCCCCAGGCCTTTCGAAAAACAGACCGAAACAGAATCGAACAGTCGGGCATAATCCTTCGGATGGATTCCCGTTGCCATCCACGCATTCCACAACCTTGCGCCGTCCAGGTGAAGCCTCATATCCATGTTGTGCACAAGTCCGCTAATTTTTTTGATTTCCTCGATTGGATAGATTGTGCCTCCAGCTCGATTGTGCGTGTTTTCAAGGCACACAAGTTTTGTCTTTGGGTTATAGTAAACCGGAGACCGTACAGCGCCGGGTATTTGTTCCGCGAGGATGACACCGCGCTTCCCTTCAATGGTGTGAAGCTGGACATTTGAAATAAAGGCAGCTGCGGCTGTCTCGTAGTTGAAGACGTGAGAACCGGCTTCCACGATCACTTCATCGCCGGGTTGTGTGTGAACTTTCAGTGCAATTTGATTTGCCATGACTCCGCTGGGAACAAACAAGGCAGCTTCTTTGCCCAGGATCTCGGCCACTTTTTCCTGCAGACGATTAACCGTTGGATCCTCTCCGTAGACGTCATCGCCGACTTCTGCTGAAGCCATTGCTGCCCGCATCGCTGCTGAAGGTTTTGTTACGGTGTCGCTGCGCAGGTCAATCCAGGATTTGTCCATGAAATGATTACTTTCTGAAGTATGAGATGAAGGTCGAGACTGCCACGAATGCAAACGCGAGGGCAACGCAGAGTCCGGCAAAGAGGTCTCCGTATCGCATATAGAACGTTTCCCCGTTTCTCGGTTCTATAGCGCGGAATTCGTTCTTAACCGTGTACATCGTTGTACCCTGGTGAATTTGCCCTGCAGGATCGATGAACGCTGAGATGCCGCCGTTCGCGCACTGAACCACCCATCTCCGGTTTTCAAC
>DATDNS010000218.1:0-5834 GCA_036518155.1 Bacteroidota bacterium | reverse complement strand
CGTGGGATCGTTGAAAGTACACAGGAGAAACCGGCTAAAACACGATGAGGACGAGAAAGCCGGCAATTGAGGCGAAGGGTGGCAAGGCCGGAGCGCGGGGCGAGGTTCGTTTTGTCGCCAGGCTGGAGGAATCGCGAAATCGTCTCTGGGGAGCGCATATTCGTGTCCCGAAATCCGTGGCGGAAAAATTCCTCAGGAAAGGTTCTCGACGGGTTATCTGCACGCTTAACAAATCCCGGACGTATCCGTGCGCATTACTTCCCCGAGGCGATGGATCCTGCCTGATTACGGTGAACAAAAAACTTCGCACAGACCTGCATCTGGATTTCGGTACGAATCTTCACGTACATCTTGTGAATGATACGAGCGAGTACGGCCTCCCCATGCCGGCGGAATTGGCGGAGTTGCTCCGGCAGGACAGAGAGGGGCGCCGTCATTTCGATGCACTGACGCCGGGACGAAAACGAACATTGCTTTACATTGTCGGACAGGCAAAGAATCCGGAACGCAGACTCCTCAGGGCCGTCACTGTTGTACGCCATCTCGCGGCAAACAACGGAACGATCAACTACAGGGGACTGAGCGCGGAGCTGCGGAAGTCATAGAACCATATCGTAACACGCTGCACTACGTACGGCCATACATTCCCGCGCCGCTTTGACGAGGTTCCCGGGGAAAAAAATCAGGCCGTTGCCCGTGGAACGCCAAACTCTTGCTTTTCTCTTTTTTCATTCGTAAAATTTGCGCCGTCGACAATTGACGACGTCGCCCGAGGCACGGAAGCGGTTGGGCGCTACAACGTGGGAGAGGGATCCATACTCATAGCCGGGGCAATGCCGTTCACACATAAGATTTCAGAGAAGGAGCAGGCGGCACATATTGTCGCCCAGGGGCCGATCAATCTGCGCGAGAGTATCGCTGCGATCCACGCTCTTGCGTCCAATCCGGACTTTAAGAATCACTTCGGTATCTTCGTTGACCTGCGTGAAATGAAGTACACGCCCACCACGATGGACCTGTTTGGAGTCCGCGATGTCCTGGCCGGACTGCGTCACCGGTTTCAAGGCGGCATCACGCTCATCGTTGCAGAGGCCGATCTCTACCTTGCGCGTCTGGCGTGTGTCATTGTGAATACCGTCAATATTGAGATGCAGGCGGTCACAACGGAATACGCGCCTCGTGGATCCGGACATCACCAGTAAGGCCGTAAACTTCCTTTTGAGACCTCTCTCAGCTGCTTTTCTTCCTTCGCCGCCCCAAATTATTCAATAATCGATGTCTTATGCGTATTGCATGTCGGATGGTCAATTCGTAAAATTGAGAAAGCGGGCTTCGCACGATTGCCGATAATGAAGTCCCTGGATAAGGCGTGGATTCACCCGGCAAATCAATGAGTCAACAAAATGTCCTCCCGGCCAGGATTGGTTGGGAAGGAACGAACTTCGTTTTCGATTGTCGGCAAGAACTTTTGAATTGGAACAAGAAGGAGAACCATGGCGGATAAAGCGGTCTATCTTTACGTCGCCGATGGCTTTGCCGACTGGGAGCCTGGATATGCAGTGGCGGAACTGCGGCGGCGGGGACACTACAGGATAGAAACGGTGGCTGAGAAGGATGGTCCCGTGAAATCCATGGGGGGTATCACTGTTGTCCCTTCCGTGACGATCGCCAAGGTAAATCCCCCGGACGTTGCCATTCTCATCATCCCCGGAGGAGATTTTTGGTATGGGGCTCCGATCAGTGCTGAACTGGAAGCCCTTATCAAAGGTCTGTTTGAGAAGAAGACTCCGATTGCGGCAATCTGCGCGGCGACCACAGTGCTCGCAAGAATAGGCCTGTTCCACGACCGGCGGCACACAAGTAACGGTCTTCGATTTCTTCAGCAGGAAGTCCCTGCCTACAGCGATTCCAACAACTATGTCGATCAACCAGCTGTTCGAGACCAGGGCTTGATCACCGCGAGCGGATTGGCTCCCATTGAATTCGCGAAAGAAATTTTTGAGGAGTTGAGTGTTTTCAACAAGGATGATTTGTCGCTCTGGAATTCGATGCATCGATCGGGCCGACTACCCCGGGAACTGTCGTAGATATGGTAACGTTCACCGTTGACGTATTGATCCGATCGTAAGCACAATCAGCAAAAGGAATTGCAGTCGTCAACGCCGCATCTGTTCAATGATCAGTCTTATACGCTGGACATGCATTTCGAATCCGGAGTAAACCAGTGAACAGGAACATTTCCTCTGTAGTGCGAATGAGGCCATCCGATGATTCTTCGGCAATCAAGAGGTTGGTTATTGTCCTCTTCCTGACACTCTTCCTTTTTCATTCCTCTCGAGGTCAGGGACACCTTGCTGACGCGAGGGGGAATGGTTCGGATGAGGACCGGTACGAACTGTATTTTCACAAAGCGGATTATGGCATCGGGAAATTTCAGTTCGAGGAATCGCTGAAGGATTGTGAGGAAGCTCTGAAATACCGTCCCAATGACTTCCTCATCCGCGCAATGATGTGTCTCGACCTTTATGAGATTGCAGAGAAGCTTGACGTTAAAAAAACGGCGGATAAAGAGAAGAAGATCGACCTCTACAACAAGATGATCCAGATCGCCAACGAGGGAATCAGGTGCGCCCCGGATAAAGGTGAATGTTATTTCATGCGCGGGCTTGCCAACGCAAGGCTGGCGACCACAAAAGGGATTTTTTCCGAGTTGTTCACGGCGAAAGACATCGAACGCGACTGGCTCATTGCTGTGAACCGTAAATCGGATTATACGACACCGAACGGCGAAAACCTCCAGGCCTCGAGCTGCGTCGCCCTGGGGGTCTACTACCGTCTCTGCCCCTCGTTCTTCCTCCTCCGATGGATGTTCGGTATCAGCGGCGATCTCGACAAGGCGGTGCAGTACTGCCGCCGTGCCTACGATCTCGATTCCACACGGATAGAGATTGTCAAAGAATACGGTGTCGCCCTCATAACGCGCGGCCTCGACAGAAGCAACAATGCCGATATCGAAGACGGAAAATCGTTCCTCCGCAAAGTCCCGACGCTGCCGCTCAGGCTTGACACGGATTCCGTCGATATCGTGCACAGCAAAATGCTTCTCAACGATATCACTCTCTGCCCCGGATATTCCAGGGATGAAGAACAGGATGTCTCTGAGGAGTCGTTTAAGAAGATGAACAAGTAACGCATCGTCGATGCATTTGGACGGTGACCCGGTCAATTCACGGATTGTCAGCACAACCTTGAATAAGTTGATTGTCGCAGTGATCGTGGGTGCGGTTCTCGGAATCATCGGCGCGCGATATCTGCTCGTCGGATCCTGGCTGAATCTCGTCCCGTGGACGGTCGCCGGAATTGCCGTAGGGTACTGGGGGACAAGAACAGAATCGGTCATCAACAGCTTCGTTTACGGGTTTGTCCTTTCTTTTGCCTTCTTAGCTGCGGGATATTCCGGGAAGTTCCCATTCATCACTCGCGTTCCTTTCTTTGCAGTGCTTGGAGTTGTGGGAGGGATTTGCGGGTTGGGCACTGGACTGGTCGGTGTCTACCTCAAGTCAAAGCTCAACAGGCCCGCCACGAAGAATCGCTGAAATTCCCGAAGAACACGTGCGGGATGTCCAGACGTATTCGTCTGAAGTTGGCGATACACCCTGAGCCTTCCACGTAAGACCAAAAGACAATGAAGGATGTTAAGCTTCCTCCGAATGTCTCTATTCGTCACGAGTTCAAGCCCGGGGATATCGCTTCTCTCGTCTATTTACACGGGTCGTTGTACGCCGCTGAGTGTGGATGGGATCACACGTTCGAAAACTATGTCGCTGGGCCTCTCTCAGAATTTGCGAAATCACAATCGACGCGCGAGCAGATCTGGCTCGTTGACAACGGTAAAAGGCTGGGAGGGTCCATTGCAATTGTTCAGGCGTCACCGGAAACAGCTCAGTTACGCTGGTTCCTCCTTCATCCGGACCTGCGGGGACGCGGAATCGGACGGTACCTCATGAATGAAGCAATTCGATTCTGCAGGGGAAAAGACTATCATTCCGTCTTTCTCTGGACCGAGGCAAGCCTGGAAACTGCGGCGGGCCTGTACATTTCTGCAGGATTTCAACTGACGGAACAGAAAACACACGAACTGTGGGGTACGACGGTCACCGAGCAACGATACGATCTATCGTTGAAATAACAGGTTCCTTCATTAAGAGTGGTTTTCACGACACTGAAATAATCACGCTGGATGTCCTATGAGAAAACTGCTGGAAGATTCTGCACAGAGAGCTCTCAGGTACCTTGAAAGCCTCCCAACGCGCCGTGTTTCGCCTCCTCCCGAAGCGGTTGCTGCCCTGTCCGTACTTGATGAGCCTATGGGTGATGGTCCGGTTCGGCCCGAACGAGTGCTGCAAATGCTCGACGAAGTCTGCACGCCGGCAAGTATGACCATGGCGGGACCACGATTTTTTGGCTTCGTCATCGGTGGATCGCTCCCGGTGACCGTCGCGGCGAATTGGCTCGCGGGAGCGTGGGACCAAAATGCGGGACTTTACAACGTCACTCCTGCAGTCGCAAAACTGGAACAGATCGCTCTACGATGGCTCATCGATCTTTTTCATCTCCCGTCAGGGTCGGGAGGTGCCTTCGTAACCGGTGCTACGATGGCGAATTTTTGCGCTTTGGCCGCCGCACGACACAGCGTGTTGAAAAAGGCCGGGTGGAACGTCGAAGCCGACGGGATTTTCGGCGCACCACCGATTACGATCCTCATCGGAGAAGAAGCACATCCCACGCTGATCAAATCGCTGGGACTACTTGGACTCGGACGTAACCGCGTGGTTCGTGTTCCGGTCGATGCGCAGGGGAGGATGCGCGCACACGCATTGCCCAAACTCTCCGGTCCAACCATCGTTTGTGCGCAAGCAGGTAATGTCAATACAGGGGCATTTGATCCCGTCAAGGAAATCTGCGAGCGGGTGCGATCTGCCGGGGCCTGGCTGCACGTCGACGGCGCGTTTGGACTCTGGGCGTTGGCCGCTCCCTCACTGGCGTCACTGGCGTCCGGCATTCCTGATGCCGATTCGTGGGCGACTGACGCGCATAAATGGCTCAACGTTCCTTACGACAGCGGGATTGCGATCGTACGCGATGCCGAGGCGTTACGGGCTGCGATGGCGATTACCGCAGAATACCTGCCCACGGACACGGAACACCGGAATCCTTCAGATTATGTCCCGGAACTCTCGCGCCGCGCACGCGGCGTGGAGTTATGGGCGGCGCTGAAATCGCTGGGAAAAACAGGTGTTGCCGGGATGATCGAGCAGTCGTGCAGACAGGCCAAGCGATTTGCGGAAGGTTTACAGGCAGCAGGCTATCAGGTACTCAACGACGTTGTGCTGAACCAGGTTCTCGTTTCCTTTGGTGATGCCGCGAAAACGCTTCGCATCATCGGGGAAATTCAGAAAGACGGCACGTGCTGGTGTGGCAGCACTGTATGGCAGGGGAAAACAGCGATGCGCATCAGTGTTTCCTGCTGGGCGACGACGGATGCCGACGTCGAGAAAAGCCTTGATGCAATGATTCGGATTGCGAAAACAAACTAGAACCTGTCAAAAAAATAGCTGGTCTGCCACCCCGAACTTGGTTCGGGGTTGTTCCGCGCAGAAATGTGGATGCTGAAGCCCCGCAGGAAATTGCTCGGGGCAGGGAAGTTCATCATGACGATTTCTGTTTTTGTGATGGCTCCAAGGCGCTCATTCCTGGAACTTCTTTAAGCATCCCTCCTGTTCCACGATCTGACGGACGAAAGAATTTGCCGTACGTGGGGACCGGATACTGTC
>DATDNS010000217.1:0-3587 GCA_036518155.1 Bacteroidota bacterium | reverse complement strand
CTTGTCGATATAATTTTAAGCCCTTTGTTGCCATCGCCTGTTCTCGTTTCGTTGGACGGTGGGAGAAGTTCGACCGTCGGCTCAAAATCGATCTCGATCCTGAGCGATGAACCAAGAGTCGTCAGGACAACAGGCTGGACGGTTTGCGACGACACTACCTGCCTAAACGCGACAGCCAGGTCATTCACTCTGGCCGCAAGGATCTTCGTTCCAATACCAAGCGAGGGTTCGAACGAGAATGTCCAGTCTCCGTCATTCGGCCCTCTTCTCTCCACCTCTACCTCAACGTGTTTATCCGTTCTTTGATATCTGATATATAGTATTTGATTCTTGATACGGAAGTTTTCTACCCTCAAACTGTCCCAGTCTGCCGGCAGAGCCGGGGCAAAAGTGATCTCTTGCGTTGACGCGTTCCCGTCCAACCCAAGCAATCCCCGTACCAGCGGCAGGACGACGCTTGCGCTGGAGAATCCCTGGTGCGCCACGGCCTCTTGCGGCCAAATGTTCTGCGATCCTGAAAATACTTCTGTGAGGTCGCCAAGACCGTTGTCGAACGTATGCCGCACCGATGCCAGCAGGGAATTGAATCCCTGAAGAGCAAAATGATGTCTGAACTGCGCGGTTGCGACCCAGCTGGTAAGGAACGGCCAGACGGCGCCGTAATTGTAATTCAGCGGTTCGAAGTATTTGCTTTTGTTCGATATGCTGCGTATTCCCCAATCGGTCGTAAGCTCGGCGGAGTTCAATTTCTCCAGCGATTGTTCGCTCCGATCGGGGTCACCAAGCCCCCACATAAGTCCAACAGAACTCCACGGTGATACGATATCGACGTGTTCTCCTTTTGCCGTGAATGCGTAGGAATACTGCTGGTTCTTTTCATCCCAGAATTTTTCTTTGAAGGTGCGTGATGCTTTCTCGTAATATTGGCCAACCTGTTTTGCGAACTCAACGTTGCCGGCGGCTTTTGCAAGTAGACTCATACAGTGCACGGCCCGCACCCACACCGCTCCCGTATAAATATCAGACTGGATATCGATAAGCGGTCCGTACTCGAGTGCTCCCAGGCCGGCTTTCTTGTTGTCCATCAGTCCATCGTTGTTTTCGTCTGTCGCAAACGACCAGTCGTACGCCTTCTTCAGAGAGTTCCAGCTTCGTTTGACAAACTCAGTGTCACCGGTTGCTTTGTAGTAATCATACATCGCACAAATATAGAACGGTGAAGTGTCGCCGTGAATATAGCCGTACGGATAATCCTTCCACCAATCGACATATCCCGCCGCTTGTGACAACTCGTGCGCCATTTTACCGTCTTCGCGCTGCCATTTTTGGGTGAACGTGAGTGCGTCCTTGACGCTTTGATAGGCGCCGTAGCTGTCGAGACTGAACGAGTTAATGAATGCATCGCCGCCAAAGAACCATCCGAATCCAGGCCGTCCTCCGGTACCTGATGGCCCGAGCCCTGCAACCATGCCGTAGCCGAGGTCGGGATTGTTGACGAAGAGATTGTCGTACGCCACTTTGGCCCATTCAAACGCCAGGTTCATCTTGCTGTTCGGAGTCTCTACGTGCAGAGTGTTTGCCCGGAGATTCCGAAAGTATTCGACGTTTTTCCAATAGAAGGATTCCGGATTGTTAAGAAGTCTTTCGTAGACCGCCTTGACAGAATCCCTCGAGCCTTTTCCGCCTGCAATGACAACCGGAATATACCGCCCATTCAGAGAATCCGGATGCTGGACGACGATCTTGAACTGGTTGGGATAATCGGACAGCATGTGCGCAGGCGTATAAGACATTCCAACTGCTGCGCGAGATCCGACGAAAGCGTGATTCTTGCGGGTTGGTTCCGAGATCAGGTACGCCCTGGTTGCATCGTCCCAGTATGCATATTGCCCGCCGATGCCCGCGGGCCACATCGGCTGCAACACAGGGAGAAAACTGGCTACGATGGTAAGCGGTTCGGTTGAGTTCACGTCGAGAAAGATGATCGCTCCCGGTTCATCGACCGGCGTTACGAAGATTGCTTTGACAGTGAAGGACTGGTACGTGTACGTAAGCGTGGTGGCTTCGGGAGTTACTGAAATGAACCGGACAACCTCCTTGCCGCGGATGGGCTCCGTCGAACTCCCGATATAAAACGAGAACTCGAAATTCCGGAATAACTTCAAAGGATATGCCCACGCCTCGAACGAACCGCTCTCGTTGCCGAGAATGGCGAACCTTCTTCCAACCTTGTCGAAATATGTCCCTGATTGTGCAAGACGATGCAGCTCGAGTCTGTTGGGTTCAAGCTTGAAGGCGGGAACCGTGGAGGATTGGCAAAAAAGAACAGATGGAACAATTACGGCCAGACAAACATATCGCAGCACATTGCCTCCGGTATACGTAAAGGAAGAAGGAAGAAGTCAGGTTGTACTATCGGGCTGTCAATGCTCAATGAAAGAACCTGGAAAACATCGAGACCTCGTTGCATCATCGTCAGTCACATATCACTCATCCCCTATTGCATATTCTTGTAGGTCGTTTCATCCTTTCAACCCCGTCATAGTGATGCCCCGAACAAAATACTTCTGTGCAAAGGAAAAGACAACAATAATCGGCAGCATCACAACCACTGCGGCAGCCATTTGGTGGGGCCAATCCGTCTGGTACAGTGTGCTGAAGCTGGAAATTCCCACTTCGACGGTACGCATGTCCACACGGTTTGTCACAATCAACGGCCAGAGAAAGTCTTTCCAGCTTCCCATAAACGCGAAGATGGCAAGTGTTGCGAGTGCGGGTTTCGAGAGTGGCAGAATGATTCTCCAGAAAATGGTAAGCTCGGTGGCACCATCAACACGGGCAGCATCTTCAAGGTCACGCGGTATCGTAAGGAAAAATTGTCGCAACAGGAAGATCCCCCAGACACTGGATACCGTTGGTGTGAAAAGCGCCCAATACGTGTTCATCCAACCGAAGCTGTTGATGAGAAGGAAGGAAGGAATGATGGTGACGATCGCCGGGATCATCATCGTGCCTAAATACACGGCGAAAATTCCGTCGCGCCGCGCGAATCTGAGTCGGGCAAAGGCATAGGCGGCCATGGAGCAAAACAACAGCTGGCCGGCCACTGATGCAAATGCCACGATAAGGGTATTGAGAAAGAATCTTCCAAAGGGCTGCAGTGTCATTGCTTCGACGAAGTTCGACCAATGAAACGCCGAGGGAACGAACTTCGGCGGGAATTGATAGACTTCGAGTTCACCCATCAACGATGTGCTCAGCATCCAGAGAAATGGAACCAGCATCGAAAGGGCCAACAGAACAAGGGCCGCGTAGACAATGAAGGAAGAAATCGTCTTTGCTTTATTCGTGGTTCCGTAAATCATATCTCAAATCTCATTGCGAATATCCTATTTCTTCTTCAATCGCCAAAACTGATTCCCAAATCCCGGGCTGCTAGAATTGTATCGCAATCAAGAGGCACGGATTTCATGCGGTTGGTTGCCTGTTCGAGGGGAACATAGCGCACAGTTGGTGGGTCTAATGCGACCATGATCCCGTTCTGCCCGTCATCCAAAGCCCGGATGGCCGCTGCGCCAAAACGCAGT
>DATDNS010000216.1:0-3091 GCA_036518155.1 Bacteroidota bacterium | reverse complement strand
GGAACGTACGGCAAACAGACGCTCGGGATCTATGTCGTGCATTTCCTTTTCATAGAAGTTCTTCGTCCGATGGGAAGTCTTATTGATCCTCTGGCATGGGAACTACTCTTTACCGATCTCGTCTTCTGTCTTTCACTGGCGACAATCCGGGTTATCATGCGAACACGACTTCGTTCCGTCATCGGCGTCACTTCCTAAGGATTGGTTGATCTCAACTGCGAAGACCTTGGTGATGGTGGATTCAGCGCGTTTTCAAATGGGTGAAAAGGAGGAGGGTTAAGACGACATCCCGGTGGAGATTGAATTGTCCTTGATCGTCCGCAGTGTGGAGTGCGCCAAACCCTTCAGGCTACCGGCACCTCATACACCAGAACTGGCTCCGTAAGACCTTTTACAAGAATGGGATCGTGCGGGATCGTCCTGATCTGACCCGCCAGGAGATCATTGGTGCGATGTGAGATGAGGATTCCTTCCACCGGTGCGTTGGATTCAAGACGTTGTGCGAGATTGACATCAGAGCCGAGGGCGGTGTACGACAAGCGGCGCGATGAGCCCATGTTTCCGACGACGACCGGTCCGCTGTTGATCCCTACTCGTACGCGGAGAGGGAATAGACCCTCCTTTTCCCATCGCAATTTTAACTCCCTGCATTTCAATTGCATCTCGATTGCCGCTCTCACACAGCGCACAGCATGATCGGGCTGCGGCTCCGGATCTCCAAAGAACACCATCAGTCCGTCGCCGATGAATTTGTCCACTGTGCCTTCGTACTTGAACACAATGTCCACCATCGCCCCAAAATACTCGTTCAGCATTTTTTGAATTTGGTCCGGCGCCATCGTCGAGGAATACGTGGTGAAACTCTTAATGTCCGTGAACATGATCGTGAGTTCCTTCTTCTGTCCGGCGGCAGTGATCATATCCGGATTGGCCATGATTTTCCGCACCACAGAAGGGGGAAAATACGCCTCAAACGACCGTCGCAGCGACATCTTCTCCTTTTCTTCGTTGATATACCGGTACGCCAGCGTCGAAAATATTCCGATCACGATAATCATGGACGGCCGGATGACGTTGAGAATGATATTGCCGTAGAGAAACAGCACGGCTGCTGCAGCTCCATAGAGGAGGACGAGAGAGATGGCGGCAGCCGAGAGCCAGCGGGAAGGGAGTCTGTACGCCAGGAGAAACGCCACCAGGGCGAGCAGGAAATCGGCCAGGAACAATTGAAATGCCGAGGGCTCCGTGAGGAAATTCTCTGTGAGAATTGTATTCGCAACGTTCGCGTGCAGCCCGCTCAATGGAAAATTGTTGTCTGTTGGTACCGGCGCGATGTCGGATGAGCCTGTCGATACCTGGGAGACAACGACGAAGGTGCCCCGCAGTTCATCGGACATATCTTCAAGATCTGCGCGTGAATCGGACGCCCTGTAGACGTCCGTGAAATCAATGTGCCGCATGCGTTCCCACGGTCCGACGAAGTTGATGATCATTTGTCCGTACTCGTCGATGGGAATCACAATATCGTGGGGCTGCTGACCGGGACGATGGGCGTCCTTGAGCGTTACACTGCGACGGGGGCGCACGACGATGTTTTCGGGGGGCACCCCGAGATAATCGCATACGGCCCGAAACGGGAGACTGGGATAGAAGCCGTTTTCATACCTTACCAGCAGAGGAGCACGACGAAAAGCTCCGTCTCGGTCGAACTTGATGCTCAGGAATCCCACTCCGCGTGATGCCGAGGCGAGCCTGGTAAATGTCGTGAGCGGCCTGACCCCGGTATAGAAATCATCCGCCTTGCCGTCAACGACTACGTTCCATTTCGTTGTGTCAAGATACGCGAGTCTGTCCTTGCTTACCCTTCCCGGGTTCTGAGGCCCCTTGCGTTCCAACAACTCAAAGGCGACTCCGTAGTAGACATTCCCGGCCTGACGCGTTCCTTCTATGAATGCGCTGTCCTCCTCAGGATTTGCTGAACGGGCGGCAAAAATGAAATCCCAGATTTGTGCGGCCACTCCCATTTCACCGAGGTTCTTTGTCACCTGGCCGAAATGAAATCGACTCGGATAAAAGCTCCCGAGTTTTTCCATGCTTGCATCGCTCAGATCGACATGGACCACGGTGCTGTCGTACGCCGGTTGCAGCGACTTCGAATGTGAGCGGAAGACAAACAGTTGATCGACGGCCTGGGCGTTCCAAGGTTCAAAAATATTTGGAAAGAGCCAGAAGAGAAGGTAGGATGAGACAAATGAGGCCACGATCAGGATGACCGTGGCCTTCAATTTGCGATTGCTATTGATGTTCAATGCTGATAATCTTACTGTAGAAATTGCTTGCGGAAATTTCGGTCGCGATCGTCGTCACGTCGGGGCGTTTCACTTCCTGGGTCTCTCCAACGCCACGGACATTTCCTCCGATCGTGATGGGTTTCTCCGCAAGTGTGGCAACGCTCTTGTAGCGTTTTCGAACGTTCCGGATCTCGGTGATAATATTCTTGGCCAAATCCGGTTTCTTCGCATTGTCGGCTGAGAGGTAATTACCGATCATCGCCTCGAGCTCAATGAGTCGCTCGGCGGAGCCGAGAAGGTAGAAGGTCTCTGTTCCCACGTTCTTGTCCAGCCTGTACCAATCACGCCCCTTTGGCACCAGGTAGGGCTTTCCCGTCTTATAGTCTGCGGTAAATTGTTTGAAACCGTCGTTCGGAAACAGGACACTGATTTCCCCTTTTGAACTTTGGTAAATCAGATACACAAAGCAGTCCTTTTTCAATTCCACGTACATTTTCATCTCGTCGCCGGTTTTGAGGACGGTGTCCTTTGTAATGGCGACAAATTTCTTCTCTTTCCCCACGATGGCCCCGAATGACCATTTGAACAGGACGTTTTCGTCGTTTTGGTACGTAGCGCTGCCCCGGGGAGCAGGCTCGTGATGGGCCATGAACCCGAGACTCATTAATGACAAGACGATCGTAATCAATAATGTTGTCTTCATGTCTTCTCCCGGACAATCAGTGAGGAATGGTAGCGATGGTAAGTTCTTTGTCGTACGACGTCTGGCTGCGTGTCGGATTCTGGGCGCCCTTCGTCTT
>DATDNS010000215.1:0-2710 GCA_036518155.1 Bacteroidota bacterium | reverse complement strand
CCCAAGCGCATCAATCTGGTGCCAGGCCAGCGTTATGCCGCCGAGCGCAATAGCTCCCAATCCATAAACACGTTGTCCCAGGCGCAAGTTCATCGTGCTCTCTCCCCTCGTTGTGTGTGGGATCTCGAAGAATTGGCAACTCAATTTTGGATGAATCGTTCCCCGTTCATCTGGATGACAAGACGGTGTCAAAAGCGCAGGCCTGATCGGCCCTTGTATTTCCATCAACTCGCTTCATTCCAATCACCAATGGAAGATGCGTGGGCCTGAATTCTCATAAAGACATCAACAGTGAAGGTAACCAACGGCTGTGAGGGGGGAGTCTGCAGTTTCATATCTATCTTGATCGAACTCACCTTCTGAGCAGGCCAGGCCAAAGCCCATCGATTGTTGTTGCGGGTCCGGGGTCGACATCTTCAGCAAATTCGATGTACGACCCGACAATGCCCAAGGACCGTCGGCATCTTCCTTCCTCGGAACCTTCTACGAAATCAGCGTTTCCAGCTTCACGAACGCCTTGTCATCAACTCCGTATATCTTGTTAATCGTACGGACGAGATCTTCAAGATCGATACCCGTACGGTTCGAAAAAATAACCACCGCGTACTTTTCCGATGGTTTTGTAAGAACGATTGTCCTGAATCCTCCGTTCGAACCAGTATGGTAGATGAGTTGCGCATCGCCGGAACCTGCAACGAACCATCCATAGCCATAAGAAATATTCCTCGCGGAGTCAATCGGAAACTGCGCTGACCGGGCTACCTGCACCAGCGATGGGTTAAGCACCTTCCCCCGCAGGATGGCAAGGACCCATTTCAGATAATCTTCGATCGATGTGTAGACACCGCCGTCTCCGTTTGTCGAGAAGAACAAGCTCTCCTTCGCATCCGATATCTTGAACGTGTCGTTTTCGCATTCGTATCCAAGCGCGCGATCTGCGATCCTGAAATCCGGATGGATGACGTCGCTACGTTCCATGTTGAGCGGAGCGAAGATGTGATTGCGGATGTAGGCCGGATACGTCTCACCGGACAGCTTCTCGATGATGAGTGACAGTAAACAAAATGCAGTATTGCTGTACTGGTACTTTGATCCGGGGATAAAATATGTCGAATCGATTGACTGGATCGCCGCCAGAACATCTTTGTCCCAGAAGTCCTTATACTTTGTTCTATCGACAAATGAATAGTGATCGACGATGCCGGAGCTATGCGTGAGGAGCTGGCGCACCGTGATGGAACTTGCCACGTTGCGGACAAAATCGGGGAAAAATCGGCTTAGCTTATCACTAAGGGACAATTTGCCCTCATTCTGCAACTGCAGAACAGCGAATGCAGTAAATTGCTTCGTCATTGAACAGATATTGAAATTCGTTGCCGCTGTGATGGGTGTCTTCGATTCGATATCCGCCACGCCATAGCCTTTATCAAAAATCACACTATCGTCTTTCACAACTGCAATCGCAGCGCCTGGCTGGCCGGCTTTGTAAAGGGAAGACATTAGTGAGTCCAAGCGTGACCGTTCGCTCTGAGCATTAATCGTGATTGTCACGGACAATGAGAGGAAAAGGAATATCAGCAGCTTCACGGGTTATACCCTTCATTTCGTGGGGGTTCAAAGAAAACAAGATTAATATTCATAATATCGTTCTCAATTCCAAATCGTGTCCGGAGAGGAGAGTCAACTTGAGTGTCCTCGTCTGTTACTTGGAGAGATCGTTTGAAACGCAGATATGATTTGTCAATTCGGCTTTTGCCATAGCATCACAACATTGGTTCACAAAGAACGGTTATGCTTTCACGGAGTCCGTTCAATGACCGACAGCGTACTTGCCTCCACTTCTGGAGGGCCACGGCAGCCCCTTCTCCAATTGCCACAGTAGTCTCAAAATACATACTATAGCTGATTGTATGTGATACCGATTTCGTCTAGGTTTTCGTTTATCACGTGGAAAAGGGGTGATCGGGAAGTCCCTTCCCTGATTGCCCGGAGGAAAGTATTTCAATGACCAGGGAATGAATGTATATCCGGAGACATAGAAATCGGCGACTCGCGACTACTACGCGTTGACGCATTCCGTATCTATTCGATGTGCACGATAATCATTTTGCACGTTGAATTTTTCGGAATTGTCGAATCGGACTCGATGACGCCTCTGCTAAGATTGATCTCCGGGATCGCTGTGCGTTTTGCAATCCCGTATTTTTCGCTGATGGCGGGCTATTTTCTTGCCGGGAATATTGACCGGCGACCCTCCGAAGTTTTGTCGATTGCCCTGCAGTATACTGCCCGGCTCGGGTGGGTATTTGTGTTCTGGTGCACCATCTATGCCCTGATCGATCCCACGAAAACTCTGACCTTGGTGAAGACTCACCCGTTGAGAATTCTCCTGGAAGGGACCGCGGTGCATCTTTGGTATCTTCCATCGCTCTTGATGTCGCTTTGGTTGTTCGTTGCCCTCGGATCAAACAGACATCAGAAGGGATTTCTGTTGCTTGGGTCGGTGTTGTTTGGCCTCGGATTATTGGGAGGACCCTACAAACATACTGCTCTCGGTATCAATCTTCGCATCGATCCTCGCAACGGGCCATTTTTCACGACGCTGTTCTTTGGCATAGGTGCGGCATTCCATCAGCTGGTCCCAAAGCTGAACAGAGGGTGGTCTGCGATGATAGCCGTTTCAGGATTTGCTCTCTATTGCCTGGAAGCG
>DATDNS010000214.1:0-8163 GCA_036518155.1 Bacteroidota bacterium | reverse complement strand
CGAGAATAACAAGGGCCCCGCAGATGATCAGCGAGACCGTGATGTTGATGCTGAAATCAACCTCTTTCCGTACGCGGATCCGATCGATCACTTTGTTGAGCACTATGGGAATTGCTATCGCTTTCACAACAATCGTGAGGGCGGCAGCCGTGATGATATGTGTTTCCCCGTACTTCACGGCGATCAGGAGCGAAAGCGTACCAAGAAGAACAGATTGCAGCGCAAACAACCGGACATAGAACGTCAGACTCTTGCTTGAAATGATGAGAAATGCTGATACCAGTATTCCTGTGGCAAGGATGTCGACGGAGCGAAGAAATGTCTGTTGGTCGATGAATCCCATGGAATTACGCTCCGATAATAAAATAGAGGATGAGAGACAGCAGCGCCAGGATAAATGCCGTCATGAGCAGGTCGGGAACGCGAAAGAGCCGAAGCTTGGCGTTCGTCGATTCGACGAGCGCAATCCCGACGGCAAGGATTGTCATCTTGCCCACGAAGGCAACAACGGAAATTCCCAGTGCTGCAGGAGAAAGTTCCGTTGCAAGTCCTATCGGGAAAAACAGGTTCACCAGGAGCGACAGGAAAACGACCATCTTCATTTGCGCCGCCCACTCAATGAATGCCAGATAGCGACCAGAGTATTCAAGGATCATTGCCTCGTGAATCATCGTCAATTCAAGATGCGTCTCAGGATTATCCACGGGGATCCTCCCCGTTTCGGCAATGGTCACGATAAACAGCGCAACGAATGCGAGGATGTGCGATGGATTGAAGATGGATGCAGGCGTTGTCGAGAGGCTGCGGACGACGATACTAAGGTTCGTGGACCCCGCGGTCACGGCGACAGCGAAGATCGAGAGCATCATCGCAGGTTCGACAATCGACGCAATGGACATTTCCCTGCTCGAACCAAGACCACCGAACCCGCTCGCGGCGTCGAGACCTGCCAGTGCCAGGAAAAAACGTCCGAGCGCGAGAAAATATGCAACCGCGATAATATCACCGATCCAATGGAACGGGAGCGGAGCGTACACCGTTGGCACCAACAAGACGATAACGAGAGTGGATGCAATGAGCAGATAAGGGGTAAAGGAAAACAACCAGGATGCGTTCTCCGAAATCACAACTTCCTTCTTCAACAGCTTTGTCAGGTCGGCGTACGGCTGGAGAATCGAGGGGCCCCTCCGGTTTTGGATTCTTGCTTTCGTCTTCTTGATGATCCCGGCAATCAGCGGGGCTGTCAGGATGGTGATGGCAAGCTGCAGAATGAGGAGAAGCGCGTTGGTCAGTATGTTTTGCACGGTGTCGATGGCTTACCCCGTGGCCCAAAGGAGAACGATCAGGATGATGAAAATGTATGCGAGGTACGATTGAATGTGGCCGGTCTGCAGCCTCCTGCCGAATCGCGCAACCGACAGGACTCCCCGCATCGCCGGCTTGTAGAGCTTTTCTTCGAACACGTGTTCCATCGTGACCTCGTAGCGGATCTCCGGTTTGAAATACGGCGAGACGTCTTCCGAGATCTCAATTTCGTGTCGTGCCCTGTAAATCGCAGAAAAGATGAGCCGGATTGGTTTGCTGAATCCAGTCGCAGTATACTGCATCCGCGGACGCAGCGTTTCGATCCCGCACACCCACGTCTTCGCAATCCTGGAGCGCAAGCGCCCTCCCATCACGAGCCCGGCAACGATGGGAAGTCCGGCAAACCCCGCAAGGAGCGCGAGCATTAGGACGGGTGCCATACTCGTCGAAGGACTCGCGGACAACATCATCGTTGGACCTGCCAGACTTACCGCATTCGTCATCGGCACTCCCAGCAGTGAGCCCGAGAGCGGGTTGAGAGCAGAAAGCGCAATGCCCGGGATCGCTCCGAGCACGACACATCCGAGTGCAAGCACACCCATGGCGGCAAGCATGGTACGCGGTGATTCATGAGCTTTGTCTGCAGCACTCGACCGCGGCATGCCAAGAAACGTTATTCCGTAAGCCTTGACAAAGCACGCAGCCGCCAGCGCTCCCGTGAGGGCAAGGAGCGCAACGGTGACGGGTACCGCGAGTTTGACGATCAGGTCTGCCGACGTGAATCCGAGGAGCAACGCCTGGAATGTGAGCCACTCGCTGATGAATCCGTTCAACGGCGGAAGCGCGGAAATCGCAACGGCGCCGACAAGAAAGAATGCGGACGTCCACGGAAGTTTTCTGGCCAACCCGCCGAGTTCTTCGATATTGCGCGTGTTCGTCGCACGCACAACAGAACCCGCACCGAGGAAGAGCAGCCCTTTGAACGTTGCGTGGTTGAGAACGTGATAGAGCCCCGCGATGAGTGCAAGGGCGGCTACAGTCTTGTTGCCGGTCGAATTGAACAGCAACGCGGCTCCCACACCCATGAGAATGATCCCGATGTTTTCGATACTGTGGTAAGCAAGAAGGCGTTTCAGGTCGTGTTCCATGAGCGCATACAGCACACCGAGCACGGCAGAAACGACGGCGACGGCTAAGACTAGAATCCCCCACCACATCGGCCCCGGACCGAGCAAATCGAACAAGACCCGCACGATCCCGTAGATTCCTGTTTTGATGATCACGCCGGACATCAGCGCGGAGATATTGCTCGGCGTCGCGGGATGCGCCTCGGGAAGCCAGATATGAAGGGGCACGATGCCGGCCTTGATCCCGAACCCTGCAAACGTGCAGAGGAAGATTACGGACTTGAGAGTCAGAGTGATATGATGCGAGCCATTTCTTAGGATTGTGAAATCGAACGAGCCGGTCTGGACGAACAAAATCAGGATCATGACAGTGAGGATTGCCGTCCCGATATGACTCATCACGACGTAGAGAAATCCGGCCCGGCGGGATGCTGCGTGGTCGTGCTCAAAGACAATGAGAAAGTATATCGTCAACGACATCACTTCCCACGCAAAGAGAAACAGGACAAAGTTCGATGCCGACAATAAAACATCAAGCGTGAGAAACAGTGTGTTATAGAGAAGGATAAACAGCCCGACGTGTCTCTTATGAAAATATTCCGGCGTATACCCAAGGGAATAGAGGGAAATTGCCGCACCGAGGAACGATCCGGTCCCGAGAAAAAATGCCGACAACTGGTCGATGGTGAAGGCCATGACACCGAGCGGTGTCGTTTGGGGCAGTGCGACGTGAAGCGAATGGCCCGAAAGAACGATCGATAATGAAAGGAGAAGTCCCGTGAGTGAACCAAGCAGGGAAAGGATAAACCCGACATTCACACCCGTTTTTGCCCTATCGATCGCAGCGTCGTTTGCCAGCGCCCTCTTCGGTATGAATACCATACCTGAGAGAGCACCTGCCGCATAGAGACTGAGAGTAAGAAAGAATAGGAAAGTGGTGTTCAGTGTCGTTGTCCCTTGAAACCTTGCTGCAAAAACAAACTTCGAATTGTGAGATACTCCAAAAAATGCCGGACAATATCCGGTCAGTATCGCGATATCGCGTTCGGCAAAAAGGGTGGGCTCAGATTGGACTGGTCCAAATGCATTGACTCATAACGGGAGTATGCCGAGATCGATCCGGCAAACGTGCGGCACCTGAGAATGGCAGGAGTTGTCTTCAACGTACGTTCAACATTCTGAAATTCAGGAACGCTTCTTGAGCAGGAAACAGAAAAGCGCATCCAAACCCTAGTCCGCCGCTAGTTGATATTCCGGACCTGGGATTGAAGCGCCTTCATTAAAATACGAGAATTCCGCCGTTAAATCAACCCCGGCCTTTCAGCACCATTTGCCGTTTGTTCATCGCCGACGACGAAATGACGACGCCGGATCGTCCAAACCCATCAGTCGAATCGAACGCAGATGCAATCCGGATTCTCGTCTGAGGCAACCCGGGATACGTTGTCTCCCTGCAAATGTACCGGCGGTGATTATTCCTGATCGTTCATCGGCCTGTCTTCGCTCTCCGGATGCTTTGCCAATTCCTCGGCAATTTCCTTGTACTCCTCCTCGGGTGTTAGCGTGCGTGCTTTGATCATCACCCGTATCCAGAACCCGATCATCGCAAAGACGCACATCCAGTAGAGCCAGAGCGATCCGCCAATGATATACTCGAACACGAAATACGCCGCAATGACCAGCAACGGATAGAGCTTTTTCAGCCGATCTATGATTTCATTCGATTGATCCCTCATCTCAGGCTGGAGTTCTCCAGAGACTGATGGAGTCTTCGAAACAGCGGGTGATCGCAGGACTTTTTGCTTCAGAAATTCAACCCCGCCGCGTCTCGCGACCTCTTCGTTGACAATCAGGAGGGCTTCAGAGACGTAGTCGTCCGGTTTGTGTTCGACGATTGCGAGCAGCGATTCATCCGACATTGCGCTGACCCGTGCTCTGAAATCTTTGTCCACTGGGATGCCGGTTTCTCGGGGTGAAATTCCCCGTTTCGACGTTCGCCCGGCGAACGCTTTTCTCTGTCGGAAAAGGTCCGCGGATCATGAACGATCCTTACGGGCGAACTTGATTGTTAAAGATTATGTTTGCGGAAGGATTTTCTGAACGAAGGCTCTCCCCGAAAAACACCTGAACATCTCTTCATCGTCCATTGCACGCGGGTTGCAGCTCCTTGACCAATTGATTGTAGCGTTCTGATGGATCGCCGCCCGTGACCTCCGCCATCCACGATGTCGGGTCGAACTGCGTGATACACGGGTTGTCCCCCATGAGATGGTTCATCAGACATTCGCGGATATCGCCTTTGCCGATATAGATCCAAATCGCCTGTTTGAAGAGGCCGTACACGCCAATCTGACCTTTGGGCACTTCTTCAATGACAGACTTTGAGTACTGTCGTGGCAATTGTTGCATAAAGGGCATTCCAATGTCCTTTCAGAAGTTTGAAGGTTATCCGTTGATGTCTTCGGGCGGCTACACTTTGCGATGGGAAGATAGCAATTGTCCGGGGAAGAAAATAGTCTTTTGTTGACAGTGAGACCCCCCACAGCAGGTTTTGAATTTCTTTTGAAGTTATATCGCATCCCAGACTGGTTTCCCGAGAAATTCCGAGAGTTTCTTCGCATCTTCCCTGAGTCGGACCAGATTTCCGTGATCGATCACCGTCAAGCGCCTTCCGTCGTTCAACACCAGATTGAGCTCATAACTATAGAAGGATGACCTCCCACTCCGGACATATTCAGAAACAAGCTGGAGTGCGTGGATGTCTGCCAGCGGGGCAACCTTCTTCTGCGAACGACCATCGTACAATTCCTGCGGTGATTTTCTCCCTTTCCAAAAGTAACCGACTTGCTTGTCAAATATGATGGGGATTGTGCCGAATCGGAGCAAGAGCCCTCCGATGACAGCGAAAAGAGCGCCAAAAAGCAACGGCATTATTGTTTCCACGGAAAATGTATCGAACCTTTCCCGGCTGACGGAAAATACTGCCACGACACCAATTCCGACAATCATGAATATCGAGTAGAATATCCTTGCGCTCATCGATGCTTTGAATTCAACCCTGGAGAAGTCCACTTCGACGAGTTTGTGTGTCCGGAAGTTCGAACCTCCTCTCGTGGCCGGCGTCCAATCAACGGTGAGGGCGAGTGGATCGCCAAACTTTGCGGGATCGATGGGCGGACGGCCCGCGCTGAGGAGGCTCAGTTTCCGCAATATTTCCTTGAGCATAATTTACCTTTGGTGAATCGAGTCATTCTGAGTCTCGACGCTTTCTGTCGGGACGAAGAATCTGACTTTGGTTTCTTTGCGGGGGCGCATGACATTATGCCCCCGACGGGGAATTCCGATCCAATTGAAGTTATTTCGCTGCCAGCATTTTTATGTTCCTCTGCACAGAAAGAAGAACGAGAAAGATCGCCAGAAATGCCATCGTGGAAATCGCCGAGGCTATGACGACGAGGCTTTCATATTTTCCCGATGCCTTTTGCAGTTGATTTTCCTGGAAGTCGGATTCAACCTTGTCAACTTTTTCTTTGTGCAGCGGCAATTGCTCGGTGTAGAGTGCTATGAACGACTCGAGGGGCTTTAGACGACCTTCCGGTGGAAATTCCCGCAGTACCGAGCAAAGTTGCGAGAGAGCAATATTCGATTCGCGATAGTCGGCGAAGTTTCTGGAAAATTCGTCCAATCGTTGGGCAATTCCGGGGTCCGATACATATTGACCTCCTGACAAGGTTTCCGAGGCATCCCAGGAATATACCGGGGATGGAAGCAGCTGTCGAAGGGTATCAATGTAACTGTTGAATCTCTCCCCCTCCATCAGTGCAGCGGTGTCCGCGCTCATTGTACCCGTCGCCGGCTGAACTCCCTTCGTTGTTTCAATGTGTTGTTTGACATCGGCCGCTGTGATCACAAGCGGTTTGGGATCCTGGCCTCGTGTCGATGGCGTAAGACTCCATCCGAGATAGAACACACCGATCAAAAGCGCCAGCATCGAAATGATTGCAAGGGTGAGAAAGAAAAATCGAGACACTCGAAAGACGACCTTCTCTTCAAGTGTTTCGAGCAGACCTGATCTTTCCATGGGATCCTCCCTGAAGCGTGATTGAATGTGAGCTGATGCCGTTGCCGAACCGTCCATAACAAGAACATTCGCTCCGTTGCCGTCCAACTACTTGTTGAGAGACCTCAAGAATTCGTTTGCTTAAGGTAGGAGCACCTGCCCGTTCGTCGGCAGGTTGTTGGTCGGCGTTGCGGAAGCCGTTACTTCGTCCGGGTAAGGATGCCCGGATTGGGAAATGCCCTCTCATCATCTGCGTAGCGGAGAACAAAGTCACGCAATTCCTGTGTGGTCGCAGTGAGAATAATATCATCGTCCCGACGAACGTGGGGGATACTCAGTTTGTTTGCGTCCAGCATTTCTTTGAGCCAGTCGCTCTCAAGGCTTGCCATGCGGAGAGTATCCTTGGCAATCCATATCCTGGAGAGAATATGAGCAGAGAGCGTGTGATGGTCGCCACCACTCTTCTTTGGTGGATAGGAATCAATAAACCAGAAATCGCCGATCTGACCCAATTCTACCGTATACGCTTCCCTGGTGACTTTCTTGTTCCCGATCATCTCGAGCAGGACCACTTTATAGCTTTTTTCTCCTCCCTTTTGAAACGTAAACGTGTCGCCGTTTTTCTGGTCTATCCACTTGCCAATGAGTCCGGGATTGAAGACAAGGTCATTTTGTGTGAAGAGCGGGAAAAGGGATCGCGCCGGACATCCCATCAGAAGAAAAGCGGTTCCGATGAGTAGGAAGCGTCTGATTGTGTTCATAATGTTCCCCCTCCAATAGTGCCAACCATTCTGAAACAAGAATACCTCCGCTACCAGACTTCGATAACCAGAGGTATCTCACTCACAACAGCTGATGCGCGCTATGCGTGCGCATCATGAGGCTCCTCGCGCAAGAATCTCCCCGATTACCTGCTGGCCTTGTATTCACGACCGAGTAAAGGTAAACGTCCCCATCATCAAACGCAATCTCCAAAATTGGGAATCCATTCCGACTTTATTCCTCATTGCCATGGCTTGTCGACTATCGTCGATATTGTATTTTTGAAGGTATTGCAGGTTACCGGATGGGTCTCAGCGTCAAGCCGCTCGGCAAATCGTGGCGCTCTTGTCATCTTGATTACGACGAGTTCCGCGGTTGATGCTAATTCCACATAGCCAACACAAGGACTAACCGTCTGCGCTAGTGAGCGGGCGGATTCGTGCTCTGAATTTCCGTTACTGGATGCACTTCCCACAATGTTGCAGCGTGCATGCCCTTCTTCCCCCGCGGCGGATCACCGACGTGCGAGTCGTCGTAGAATAACTGACCGGTCACCGTTACGTACACGGCCTTCGAGAGCACGGTCGCTGACCCCGGATCCTTTCCATTAAGGATAGTTGTCTTTATGAACTTCCTCACCGAGTTGCATAACTTCTTCAGGTTCGGCACAGATCTTACGTACGTCGGATAGGGCACTTCGACAATCAGGCAATGGTCGCCCGATGCCTCGCTATCGCTGATCTGAACGTGAAAATCCCCATCTGTTTCGTATGCGACGAGATGAAGCCAGCCCGAAACGCGGACAATGTCCCCCTCGTGCAGCCCCATGGAATTGCGGAAGGATGGAATGAATGAATCCTGGTATCGCGCATCGTTCTTTTTCACTCCTGGGGGATCGGGTAATGCAGC
>DATDNS010000213.1:0-4145 GCA_036518155.1 Bacteroidota bacterium | reverse complement strand
TAACGACAACCTGAATACGGTAGGGTGAACGTACGATTAAGAGTTCGGAGGGTTGAACAACGCAAAGACTTTTTCGGTCAACACGATTGCAACTTTCGATTGCGGACTGACATCCCGTGCCAGGAACAGATCGTCGAGAATGAATGACGCTTCCTCCCAACCCGGCGCCTGATTCAGGCTTTCGAGCGTCGCGTGAAATTCGTCCTCGTCCTTGTGAAAGATCTTTTTGAGTATTTTCTTTTGTTCCGAAGAAGACAATAGCGCGTAAAGGTTCGGTTTCTCCGCTGTGACGGAATCTGTGGTGTGTGTCGACGGAAGCTGCAAAAGATCAGGGGCGGCCGGAACAACGGCATCGCCGGTACGATTGGATGACTCAACACGATTCAAGAAGCCGGTCTCTTCAGCGCCTTTTGCCTCGGCGGAGACCTCATCGGTCCGGGGAACGCCGTCGGTTGGGTTTATCGCCGCCGGATCAGGAATCGCCATCGCAGAAGCCGGTTCGGATGTCAGCAGGCGAACGTGCTCGATAATTTCTGCAAGCCGTAGCAAATCAATTTCCGTGAGACCGTTGTGGTCTCTCTCGTACTCCAGCCTGAGCTTGATTTCGTCCTGTCTCTTGTCTTCGAAGAAGACAATCGCCGCATTGATGGGGAGGGTCTTTGCTTGTGCCTCACCCGCACCACGCTCCCTGATCGCGTCGACGAAGCCAATGATCGCATTTGTCATTGCCGCAAGCTCACGGCTCGTATGGCAGGCGACAACTTCGTTGTCAATCCTGCTCAGCAATTCTTTGAATTCTTCGTACGATATCTCTGCCAGCCCCCGCTCCGTAAAATATCGTTTTAACAGAAGCGTGAAATATTCATAGTCCGGGCAATAGCTGAGTTTTTGCTCGATGATGGATGTCGACATCCGTCGCTGGCTTTCGAACAGGAACTCGAGGAGGGTAAACTGCGGGCGGCAAAGGAAATTGAACGTAAAATGGACGGCCTGGTCGAGGAGTGTGTCGAATTCGTTCTGGTCAAACTGATAATGCACCATGAGGAGCAGGTCTTCCTGATGCTGAAGGCCGACCACTTCAGGGATGGAGTAGGGGAATTTCTTCGACCGCACCTCGAGCTGCCGCTCCTCCTGCAGCTTACGTTCAACTTCCGCCCTGAAATACGCTTTGATGGCCGGATGAATTCTTGAACCGAGAAGGCCGCGCAGGGTAATCGACTCTGCTTCGCCGATCGTCCGTGCACGCACCACGTTTTTAATCTGCTCAATTTCCGATTCGAAAATGTATCCCATGGTTGTGCCGTCCTACTTCACGATCAAGGATTGGACTCTGTCGATCTCACGCTGAGCTGCCGACTTGAACTGGGTATCCGTTTCCTTGCTTTCGATAATTTTTTTGTACATCGCAAGGGCAAGGTCGAATTTCGACATCTTTTCGTACGATTGACCCGCCATATAGTAGGAAGTCGAAATCCAATCTGCTTTTCCTCTCCTGGTGACAAGATACGGAACCTTCAGGAAATCGAGTATCGCCTGTTGATAATTCCCCTTGTAGAAATTCGCCTCGCCAATGTAGTAGCGCAATTCGGCTTCGATGGAAGGATTGCCCAAATCGAGGAGGCTCTGAAGCTGGACAATCGACTGGTCATAATATCCGAGGTTCTGGTAAAGGACTGCGATGTCGATCTTCTTGTCGATGATATCGTCGTCGTTGGGGTAGAGCTCGATATACTTGCGGTCAAGCTCCATTGCGGCATCGTACAATTTGAGC
This sequence comes from Bacteroidota bacterium, assembly GCA_036518155.1. Classification (GTDB taxonomy): domain Bacteria; phylum Bacteroidota; class Ignavibacteria; order UBA10030; family UBA10030; genus JADGQA01. The sequence continues at coordinate 2,374 of DATDNS010000213.1, read as the reverse complement.
TGCTTGTACGCCATTGCCAGGTTGTTCATTGCGTACTTCGCAATATCGGGAGCGCGGGATGCGCTGTCGACAACCTCCTTGTAGTAGCGAACTGCCGGATCCCATTGTTCCTGATTGTAGTAGATATTCCCCAGGCTAAGCTCTGCCCTCGGAGCAACATCGCTCCCGGGGTAATGCTTCACGACCGAATCGTAATGGGAAATTGCCAGCTGAGGTTTTTCAGCAAGCTCATACGCTCTGCCGGTCCAGAAGAGTGCCTCGGGGACATACTGACTCCCGGCATACCGCCGCGTGACAGCCTCAAATCGGGCCAGTGCTTTTCCCGAATCATCTTTGCGAAGAAAATACCGGCCGCGTTCGAATTCAAATTCCGCCGCAGATTCCTCATTGTTCGGGTAGGCTTTGATGAAGAGCGCCGACCGCTTTTCCGCTTCTTTGATGTTGTCCAGCCTGAAATAACAGACGATCGTGCGTGTTTGGACAACCTGTTGGACGCTGTCGTTCTTTGTGAGCCTGGCTACTTCGTTGTACCGGGTGATCGCATCGGCGTATTGTTCATCCCCGAACAGAAGATCCGCCGCTTCCAGCGAAAGAGCGGTCGCTTCCTCCGACGATGCCGGAGCATACTGAATGGATTCCTGCAGATACTTTCCAGCCAGTTCACTGTTATTCTCGCTTCGTGCAATCGTGGCAAGCGAATAGTAGACCTGGCCCAGTTTGTCAGATTTCTTCACCCTCGTGATGTACTCGGTGTAGTATCGCCGCGCCTCGGCCGCGTTGCCGAGTTTCTCGAACGCATAGCCCGTCCTGTAAAGCAAATCCGGCGACACATCATCATACACGAAGAAGTCGGAACGATCCTTGCGAATCTGTCCTGTGTACAACACGGACGCCCTTGCAAAATCTCCGGCGTTGAAATATGCGTCACCGCGTTTCCGTCCGAGGTCGGCTGCATAGTCGGTATAATAGAATTTCTTCTCCAGGAGATCGAAATAGCCATTCGCGATTGCTGCGCGCCCGGCTGCGGACTCATATTGTGCAAGGAGTGATGCGGCCTCCGCACTCCGCTGATGGTTGGGATTCGTTTCCAGAAAGCTCTTCAGCAACACTGCCCCTGAATCCAGATCCGCAAGTCCCAGGAGTGTCTTGCCGTACTGAAACCGCGCTTCGGATTCGCTATCGCCTTTTTGGCCCTGATCGAGTATTGCTTTGTACGTGAGCGCAGCATCCTCCAAATCTTTTCCCTGGAGATACGCGTTCGCGACAACTAGGAGTGCACGATCTTTGAAACGCGTGCGTGAAACATTGCCCAGCAGCTTCGACCCCAGTGTTCTCAGATCTGAAGGTGTCTTCGCCAGTTGAACGCGCAGGGCCAATTGTGACATCGCCGCATCATCGGTATACTCCGTTCCCAGGTAGTTTGTGAGCACGGAATCATACGCTGCAATTGCACTCACGGCATCTGCGGTTGCCGATTGTTGTTTGCCCAGCATACGATCCTGGAGATTCAGGAACTGATATGAACGCGCCAGGTTGTACCAGGCTGCCGGCCGCAGTCCCTCCTCGAGTCCGGCATTGAGGGCCGCCCTGTACTGGACGGCAGCCTGTCGGTAATCTTTCAGTTCGTGGAAATAGATATCAGCGAGTCGGTATGCGAGGTCTCCTTTTGATTCCTGCGCGATGACATCCCCTACCAGGAGCGCGAGTTTTTCCAGTCCCGATTCTTTGTTCTTGAGTTCGAAGAGCCGGATGTATTGCGCTTCCGTTTCGGCACTGTCGACCAAAGAGCTGCTCGGGAAGCGCTTGGCGAGGCTTTCCAGTGTCCTGATTGATTCATCAAATTCGCCGGCGCGATACAATGCCATTCCCATTCCATACAATGCATCGTCGACATACGGACTCAGCGGAAACTTGGCCAGGATTTCATTGTCAAAGTTGATAGCCTGGCGATAGTCTCTCAAATTGTCAGCACAGATCACCGCTGATTCAAACAGGATTCGCGGCAGATTTTCATCAGTCGGATACTTGGTCCGATATTCCGCGGCAAGCCGCACTGCCCCCAGATAATCCTTCGTGCCTGTTGCACCTTTTATTCCTCCGATCAGGACCATCCTGCGGTCGATGGCCGTTGTGGTATCATCCACAGCGCGGCCATAGAAATCGGCCATCGCCTTCGCTTTGCCGGTACGTTCAGCCATTTCCCCGGCCCTGAACCATGCCTCCCCGCTTCGAGTGCCGCCAACCCGCCCAGCACGATCGAAATAGCTCAACGACTTCTCAGCGTCGTTATTGAGCAGCTCGGCTTCGCCAAGCTCCATGAACGCATCCTGCAAAGTTTGGCGCGGTGTCCTGGCGGAGTCATCTGCCAGAATCC
>DATDNS010000212.1:0-6972 GCA_036518155.1 Bacteroidota bacterium | reverse complement strand
CTCTGGGGCGGATTTGTCCTTGTTCGCGGGTACGAACCGGTTGATATTGTCCGGATCAGGGTGCCGGAGGATCTTTGGTGTACCATTATCCATCCTCATATTGAAATTCAGACCAGGGCGTCCCGGAAATTGCTGCCGGATTCCGTGCCGCTAAGAGATCTCATCATTCAAACCGGAAACGCGGCAGGTCTCATTGCAGGATTGCTGACGAACGACTACGCGCTGATCGGACGCTCGCTGCACGATGTCGTTGCTGAACCGGCACGTTCGCACACAATCCCTGGATTTGTGGAGATGAAAGCTGCCGCACTCGGCGCAGGGGCTCTTGGCTGCAGTATTTCGGGGTCGGGTCCGTCATTGTTTGCTCTTTCGACAAAGAAAGAAACAGCTGACAGGATCGCACTGTCGATGGGAACAATCCTCGACACGAAGAATTGTCCTCACACCGTATTTGTGTCTCGCATTTGCAGTACCGGTGCAAGAATTATTTCTTGAGGAAGAGCCATGAGACTTCAAAGCATACTCAATCCGGGAATGACGGTTTCGTTCCGTGAGGCGGTCGATCGGGGCATAGCGACGGATGGTGGTCTGTTCATGCCGGTGGAAATTCCCACGCTGTCGAAGGATTCCGTTGCCTCCATGCGGTCTATGACGTTTGTCGAAATCGCCTTTGAGGTCGCGCGGTGCCTTCTGGCAGGCGATATCCCGGATGCAGACCTTCGTGAGGTCGTCGAACAATCGATGACATTTCCTGTTCCCATCCGTGTCATCGGTGATCGAACGTCAGTCCTCGAATTATTTCACGGCCCGACCCTGGCCTTCAAGGATTTCGGCGCGAGGTTTATGGCTCAAACCATGGCATACCTGCACAAAAATAATACGCAGGAGCGGACGATCCTCGTTGCGACGTCCGGAGACACGGGGAGCGCCGTTGCCCACGGGTTCCATAACGTCCCTGGAATGAAGGTCTGCCTTCTCTATCCATCCCGCCGGGTCAGTGCTATCCAGGAACTTCAGCTTACCTCGTTGAAAGGGAATGTCACCGCCCTGGAGATTGAAGGGAGTTTTGATGACTGCCAGCGTTTGGTGAAAGAAGCGTTTGCGGACACGGAGTTGTCGAAAGAAAAGAGACTCACTTCGGCAAACTCCATAAACGTTGCCCGGTTGTTCCCGCAGACCTTCTACTATTTCGATGCCTACGCGCATCGTCCTGATGCGGGGCGACCGCTTGCCGTATCTGTCCCAAGCGGGAATCTTGGCAATCTTACCGCAGGTCTTATGGCGTGGAAGATGGGACTTCCCGTGGACAGGTTTATTGCTGCGACAAACATGAATGACGTCCTGCCCCGATTCCTGAAGAGCGGAGTCTTTGCGCCGGGACGATCGATTTCCACAATCTCGAACGCGATGGATGTTGGTAACCCGAGCAATTTTGCACGGGTCACGTACTTGTTCGGAAATGACGTCAACAATCTCAGGCGAATTCTGTCTTCAGCATCGTATTCCGACGAAGACACACGCAGAATGATCGTCGGGCAATTCAACGAGAACCGGTACATCCTGGACCCTCACGGTGCAGTTGCCGCCCTGGCACTCCGGGATCATTTCGGGAATGATCGTGGCGAGTATGCCGGGATCATCCTAGAGACGGCCCATCCGGCCAAGTTTATGGACACCTATGAAGACCGGATGAAGAAAGAAATAGAAGTACCAGAGCGGCTTCGCACGATGATGCTCGGGACGAAGCATTCTGTGAAACTCACGGCGAGGTACAACGATCTCAAAATGTTTCTTATGAACGATTGAACGGTAAGAGGTGTTGACATGGACGTCAGCAAGTCGCGTATTGCGATTCTCGGTACAGGAAACATCGGCGGAGCTATCGCACTGGGGTTGTTGGATTCAGGCATCGTTCCGGCAGATCATATCACCTTGACACGCAGAAAAGCCGGAATGCTTGAAGAATTTAAGCGTCACGGCTTTGCCGTGACCGCTGATAATGCCGCGGCGATACGGGACTCCGAACTGATCATCGTGGCGGTCACACCGCAGCAGTTGAATCCGCTTCTTGCAGAGATCAGAGCGTCTCTCGACGATCGCCGACATACGGTAGTATCAATAGTCTCAGGCGTTACGATCGCTGAAATCCGCAGCCACCTTGGGAACAATCTCCCGGTCATTCGGGCAATGCCAAACACGGCGATTGCATTACGTCAATCGATGACGTGTATTGCCGGCGGTGCCGGAAGCGAAGCATCGCTCCCGGTGGTCAAGGATATCTTCGACGCGTTGGGAAGGACGCTGGTCATTGACGAAACGCTGATGGTTCCGGCGACTGCATTGTGTGCGTGCGGGATTGCCTTTTTTCTCCGCGCAATCAGGGCAGCTTCGCAGGGTGGAATAGAGATCGGCTTCCACGCGGAAGAAGCACTGTTAATGGCAGCGCAGACTGCCCTCGGAGCCGCATCGTTGCTCGTTCAGCCGGGGACGCATCCTGAGAAAGAAGTCGACAAGGTCACCACACCCGAAGGTTGCACAATATCCGGACTGAACCAAATGGAGCACAACGGCTTCAGCTCAGCGCTGATCAAGGGAATAGTCACGTCTGCGAAGAAGGCTGAGCTTCTTTACAAACCAAAACCTCATCTCCCGGAGCATAGCGCGTAACGTTCCTGCTGTTACGGCTGTTCGAATTTGCGGTCTGGAACGACAGCCAGGGTGGTTACGCAGGCGAACAACTTCGTGTACAACAGCCTGGCCCGATTGTCCGCATTTATTACAAGATCGGCTTCACTGTACGGGTTGAATCCAGTTGTACCCTTTCGTACGTTCTGTTTCACAATACTCAAGCATGGCACATTCTCTGCAGACAACAACCGACCCGTACGGGTCGTTGCGATATCCGGAGTTCAGAAGCCTGGTGATTGCTTCTTTTTTGCTGACGATCGGACTTCTGGCGCAGGAGGTTGCAATTGGATACGAATTGTACAAAATCACGAGGGATCCTTTCGCACTCGGGATGATCGGCCTGGTGGAAGCAGTGCCGTTCATATCCTTGTCCCTGTTCGGAGGCCACATTGCCGACCGTTATCGGAAACGGAGAATTCTCCTGTGGAGCGTCGGTGGCATTGCGATGAGTTCTCTCGTTCTGCATTTCTTCTCGGAACAGGGCAGACACTTACCGCAATCGATTCTCCTGCTCGTCATTTATGCGGCGATCTTTGTCATCGGCTTGTGCCGCGCATTTCAATCGCCAACGTCAACCTCTCTGCGGGCGTTTCTGGTTCCTGTGTCCCTCTATGAAAATGCCTCAACGTGGAGCAGCTCCGCCTGGCAAGTGGGCGCGATTGTCGGACCGGCGATTTCGGGATTCCTCTATTCCTGGCTTGGATTTTCCAATACGCTCCTTGTCGTAGTCGGTCTGATCGGGGCAGCCTGGCTGCTGTACTGGACAATCGGCGAGAAACCTGTTGCCACGATCAACGATGCCGAAAACCTGTTGGTAAGCATCAACCAGGGGATACGATTCGTATTCAAAACCAAGATCATCTTGTATTCGATTTCACTCGATCTGTTTTCGGTTCTCTTTGGCGGGGTCGTGGCGATTCTCCCCATTTTTGCCGAAGATATACTGCACGTGGGAGCCGAAGGGCTGGGGATCCTTCGGGCGGCCCCTTCGCTCGGTGCCGTATTGACGCTGATGGTCCTTGCGCGTGTGTCCCCCATGAACCACGCGTGGAGAAATCTCCTTGTCGCGGTGGTCGGATTCGGCATCAGCATCGTGGTCTTTGCGGTTTCGCCGTGGCTCTCACTCTCAGTCGCTGCCCTGTTCCTGAGCGGAGCGTTTGACAGCATCAGTGTGGTGATACGTGCGACAATTCTTCAGGTGATGACACCCGATGAAATCCGGGGAAGGGTGATGGCGGTCAACGGAATATTCCTCGCCTCATCGAATGAACTCGGGGCATTCGAGTCGGGTCTTGCCGCGAAGATCATGGGAACAGTTCCGTCGGCGGTATTCGGAGGAGTGATGACGCTCCTGATTGTCGGATGGATGTACCTGAATTCGTCGGATCTTCTCAAAACGGATGTCGCTCAAAGCCGTCCTGATTACCTGTCGGCCGGGACAACGAGAAGAGAGCGCAGAAAGGGCGGATAATCGGCGGGATACCCGAGGTTCCGTTAGGATTTCAGGAGTCGGATTGGCTGGCTACACTCCTCCAAGTTTTTTCCAGCGCTCTTCAAGTTCTTCCTTCGTTCTCTTCTGCACGTACTTGGAGTGAAGTCTGTTGAGCTCGCCAAGGGCCAGGGCATCGAGATCCTCATCATCCTTGTCACGCTTCATGAACATGGCGAAGACCTCACGTTCAGGTCCTGTCATATCTTTGGCTCGCTCCCGAAGAGAGAGGATCTTCCTATGTTGTTCGTCCCTTTTCACTGACGCTCAAAGATACTGAATTCAGTATTTTGCTTCCACGGAAGAAAGACCCTGGCGGCCTGAGCGGTGCAATCTGAATTTTGGTTGAAAGCCTCAACCAGAATTGTGCAGTAAGGTGGTCTCGTTGGACCGGCATGCAACCGTCTTCTTGACGCGGGATGGCTATTTTCGCCTGTTGCCGGCTGGAATTCTCACGAAAGAGGTCATATTTTGGAGGAAATTTGTTCCTCGAAAGGAAAAAAGGTAAACTGTCCTGTCGTGGTTCCCCGTAAAATTGAATCTTTCGAGTATCCTGCTAATGCTTTAGCATTGGCACAGGAATTGTCGTTTTTGGGAACCGCGAGAATAAGCAGGTAATTCCGTTTTCATTCACTAATTAATCAGGAGATCCATCATGGGTCAACAGCAATTGCTCCTTATCATCCTCGGCGTTATCATTGTCGGTATCGCCATTGCAGTCGGCTTGAGCCTCTTCAGCGCTCAGAGCATTCAGTCCAATAAGGACGCCATTATCAACGACCTGAACAACATCGCAGCCCAGGCCTATCAATACCGCATTCGCCCGGCATCAATGGCGGGTGGCGCAGGAAGCTATGTAGGCTTCAGCATACCGACGAAGATGGCATCGAACGCCAACGCGAGCTATACCAGCACGGCGACAGCCGATGCAGTAACGTTCTCGGCGGTTTCTGCCAACAACACGGCGAACACCGTGACGGCACAGATCGACACCGATGGAAAGTTCGTGCAGTCCGGTTGGACCTACACAGGCGATTTCCAGTAACCAATCGCAGCAAAGTTGCAGTCCAGAAAATCCCGCTCACGCGGGATTTTCTGTTTTACGGGGTGGCACGGGGTCTGAGTGAACACGTGCCTCATTGAGAACGTTCGGAATTCATTCGCCGCTCACGGTGACGATGACCTCGCGTTGCCGGCTGCGCACGTCAACATCGATATGGACGACTTGTTGCCACGTACCAAGAACAAGTCTGCCGTCGCGAATGGGTATGGACAGGTCCGGCCCTAGAATACTTGCCTGCAAATGAGAATGACCGTTGCCGTCGTGCCACGCCTGTTCGTGACCGTATTCACGGCTTGGCGGAAAAAGCTTGTTGAGGACCGAAGGGAGATCCTTTTGCAGGCCGGGTTCAAATTCAATCGAACAGATGCCTGCAGTGCTGCCGACCGCAAAGACGTGCGCTGTACCTGTCCGGATGCGTGAATCGCTGACGACCGCTTCGACCTGATCCGTCAAGTCGTGCATATCGCCGTTCCCATCGGTTGAAAATCTCAATTCCTTTTGATAGACCACGGTTCACCTTGCAACAGTCCGTTCAAGCATACAGTGCGGATCCGAAATCCCGGCGGTGCTTCAATGTCACATCATTGTCCTCCCCGAGATACCTGAATATTGCCACGCAGGCTTTCCGTGAGCCGTCATCGTCATAGTATCGATCGTTGCGGATAACGCTGATGAACGATTTCAGCGCGGCGTCGAATCGGCCTTCGGCGATATGCGTAATCGCATCGACGTAATCCCGTTTGGCCGGCGACTCCGGGAGAACGGACAGGTCGTTGAGTCTGGCAAACAGTGCGCCGAAGGTGCGCACGGTGTCAGCGTTGTCGTGGTACGGGCTGGACTCATCAATGGAAGCGACGAGTTCCGCCGCCAATCGCGGATTGGAAAACACCATGGAAAGGGCGAGCAACGCTTTTGCCCGTTCGTGCCCGGGAACGAGCGTAAGGACCCGCTCGACTATTTTTGCTGCGTCTTCTTTGCGGTGTTGTTTAAGAAACAGCTCCGCCTCGTCGAGCTCCGCGTTGTGTTTGTCAGGGAGAGCCGATCCCAGCCATCGCTCGACTGCAGCCTCCGGCAACGCACCGACAAATTCGTTGATGACTGTTCCCCCGAAGAACATCTTGACGTTTGGAATACTGCGGATGCTGTACTTGGCGGCAACATCCGGATACTGTTCCGTGTTGAGCCTCCTCAGTTCCCACGTACCCTTGTATTTACCGGCGAGACGTTCGAGGATTGGAGTGAGAAGCCGACACGGTCCGCACCATTCCGCCCAGAAGTCGACGACCACCGGAACGGTAGCGCTGAGGCGTACGACATCGTTGTCGAAATCTTTTACCTCGTAATCATCCATCGTTCGCGTCTCCTCGTGACGAAGTTGCCGGTCGGAGTTATCGGGTCAAATATGGTTATCGAATTGCAGACACGCAAGGTCATTGTCGTATCGGCGTGGCCACTGGCTCCGCGCCCAGGTCCTGGGAGCAGCCGGGCGGTCAGAACGGGAAATCGTCCTTGAGAAGTGTTTCCTGCTTCATCTCGGCCGGCTTTTTGCGGGCGACAAGATGGGTCGGATTGCCTTCAACGTAGATTGCGCGGTAGGGTCTGGTGGGGCAGGCGTGTTCGCACGCGCCGCATCCAATGCAATATTCCGGCTTTACGTCCGGCAGACGTGAATTCTTGTACGGAATCATGGTAACTGCCTTCGTCGGACAGTGTTCCGTGCAGGCCCCGCAAT
>DATDNS010000211.1:0-3521 GCA_036518155.1 Bacteroidota bacterium | reverse complement strand
TAGGTCACAATTGAGGGGGAGAGTATTGGGCCTCGCGAAGGCGGGCGGCATCGTGTGACTCCTCGCGAAAACAGCCAGTGCACAACCCGAATCCGTTTTTGCATTCCCATGCAAACGGCGATGCTGTGAAATGCGTGCTTTCGTAGAGACGTATCGATATACGTCTCAACGGAGCCGATCGCCGTTTTGGGTCGTGCCGGATTCATCAACATTTGAACTCTTTGGGAGGGACAAGGACATTTCGGTCATTCGAATACCCTCCCATCATTGCCTTCCGAAGAACATTTTTCGTATATTGTAGGCCGTAAGTGGGGAATTTGACACATTCGGAACGTGGCGCAGCCCGGTAGCGCACTTGCTTGGGGTGCAAGGGGTCGCGGGTTCAAATCCCGCCGTTCCGACGAATCCTCGCGTAAGGGGTGTCCCGAAAGAAAAATCGGGATTCGCAAATTGGCAACCACTCACACAAAACGTTCGTGGGCCAATTTGGAACAAGGGGTCGCGTCCCGCTAAACTGCAGCGGGATTTCGCACAAAGCGCTCAAGGTTCAAATCTGCGTTGTGTGCATCCCGCCGAAGTGAAACTGAGGCGGGGCCGTTTGTCCCGACGAAGTTCGCTTCATAGAACGTCGTCGGGGCCGTTCCGACTTCCAATTCGACTGAACTTAGCGAACGCAGTGAAGCTAAGTTCATCGTCGAATTGAGAATCCCGACGCTTTCTGTCGGGAACGGATAGTAAAGACAGACATGGAAACAAAAACAAGACGAAAAATAATCCTCGTCGGTGACAAAGTCCTCATCGCCCCCGATCAGGACTCCGACCAGACTGCTCACGGACTCTATCTTCCCCCGGGTGTGAAGGAGAAGGACAAGGTCCAGAGCGGCATCGTCGTCAATGTCGGACCGGGATACGCCGTACCCAACCCCCATTTCATCGATCAGGAATCCTGGTCGACGACACCAAAAGATCCGGTAAAGTACCTCCCCCTCCAGGCCGAAGAAGGAGACTATGCGCTGTTTCTCAGGGAATCGGCCATCGATGTCGAATACGAAGGACAGAAGTATCTCATCGTCCCCCATTCCTCCATCCTGATGCTCATCCGGCGCAACGATCTCGACGAGCTTATCCAGTAATTGCCGATCGTGACGAGGGACCTCCGAGTTTTCAACCACGAGAACATTCTTGAGCAGCTGAAGTCGGCAGAATTCAGGAACGGATACTACGTACTCGAATTTTACGCCGACCCGAAAAACAAGCCTTCCCGCACGCCGACAAGTCTCGTCTCCACGTTCTACCTCTATCCGTCCGGGGGGACTCTGCGCGACAGCAATTTCCAACTGCTTTTCTACGATTCGGCGTACGATACGTACCGGGGATTCAAACCCCCTCCGCGTCGGGAAAAGCAGTGAGTCGTCGGGTTCCCAATTTGTGCTGTCGGGACTTATTTATCCGCCGTCTTATTGGCGGACGTCCCGACAGTTGACTGGTCAGCGTCGGGAGGCAATTCCCGACACCACAACGCCGCGGTTCAAACCGGGGCATCACCGGTTGCCGGAACGATTTGGCTGTCCGTTACGTTTTAGAGAACGACTATTTCTCATACGATTAGTGAAGGGAGCAGTTCCATGTACGATATCCTGATTCAGCAAATGCGTGACGAAGTAAAGAGAGTTGGAGCGCGGGAACTTCGCACTCCGGAAGAAGTTGACAGCACCCTTCCGAATGCGAAAGGGACCATGCTCGTTGTCGTGAACTCAACCTGCGGATGCGCAGCAGGCGCAGCGCGACCGGCCCTGACAAAGGCACTCCAGCAGGCAGCCGCACCCGACACGATCGTCACCGTCTTTGCCGGCATCGACAAAGAAGCAACGGCCAGGGCGAGGAGTTATTTTGGGAACGAACCTCCTTCTTCCCCTTCGTTCGCGTTCCTCCGCGACGGAAAATTTGTGAAGATGATCCACCGGTCGTCGATCGAAGGGCACACGTCGGACCAGGTGGCATCGCAGCTCGTCGATGCGTTCAACCAGTTCTCCGCGCAGCCTGAACGACAGAGCGCCTGAGCAATCGCCGTTCGGCGGTTGTCCGTCCTGTTCGTGGCCGCGGCGAGCCGGCTGTTCAAAGCCTGAATCCACTGCCGCATTAAAATCCCGCAAGGATTAATTGCCCCGACCTGTGACTCCGTCGCGATTGGACTTCGATACCATCCTGCGCTGGTGCATCGTCGTCACCGCCGGCGTGGTTGCAGCGTTTATCCTCGTCAATTCAACCCATAGCGGCATCGCGAAGGCGCCGCTCTTCGTCCTTGGCGCACTCCTCATCGTCACCGTCGTTGTTCTCAGGGCTGTCCTTGAGCGGCAGGTCAACTTCCCCGTTTCGACGATTCATCTTCTCGTGGCGTTGCATGTACCGCTTGTTCTCGCCTCCGCGTACCTGAGCTTTGACCCGGTCTATACGCCCGATGCCCTCGCCTTCGCATTGGCCTGCATCGTCTTTTTCTTCGCCGGCGCAGGTGCATTTCCTTCGACCCTCAACATCCGGTTTCTCTTCGGATGTCTTGAATGGATCACCGTTGCGTTGTGCATTGTCGGTGCTGCACAGTTCTTTTTCCCGGAAAATCTTCCCCTCGTCTTCTATCTCGGAGCTTCTCATCGCGTTCCGTCGTTGCTCGGGAACAGCGCCTCGTTCTCGTCGTTCCTGATCGTCGTTGTTCCGGTCGTTCTCGCCAGGGCCGCCGAACCCGGTATCAGCCGTGCGCAATCCCGCTTTCACGTTGCCGTCCTCGCCGCAGCGGTTGCCTTGCTCGTTTCCACTCAAACCCGCAGCAGCATCGCGGGTTGGTTTGTCTCCGTCGCGGCGTTTGCGGCGATGACCCTGAGATTTAAAAAAATTGCAAAGGGATTGGCATTCACCCTTGTGACCGTCGCGGGCATCCTTGTCGTACTGACATTCGTTGTGCCTCGTTTCGGGGCGAGAGTGACGCAGACATTCAACAAAGGCCCGCAGTCGACGCTTGCACGGAGACTCTACTTCTGGGAAGCAGGCGGGAAAGCATTCGTCGCGTCGCCACTGGTGGGACACGGAATCGGAAGTTTCGAACGGACCGTCTTTACGTACCGTTCACCGGACTACTGGGAAGCCGCGAGTGAAGACGTCGTTCCCCACGCGCACAATGAAGTCCTTGAAATTGCGGTCGAATACGGACTTTGCGGCCTGATCCTCTCACTTGCCGTGATTGTCCTGCTGATGAAAAAAGGGATTTCGTACACGCGTTCGGCCTCAGGCTGGGATCGCCTGGCGGCTGCCGGACTCGTCAGTTCCGTCATTGGCATCGCAGTCGACAACCTGGCAAACGTCACGCTTCGCGAACCTCCGGTTGCCCTCATCGTCTGGCTGTTCCTTGGCTTGCTCGCCTCGCCGGCTCTCTCGCTCAGGCCGTCGCGACGATTTGCAGTCCGGCTTCCCCTGCCGAACATCGCGGCACTGATCCCCCTGGTCGTCGCCGTGTTGATAGCAATGGTGTA
>DATDNS010000210.1:0-2256 GCA_036518155.1 Bacteroidota bacterium | reverse complement strand
TGGACTCCAGGTCCTTACGCGGGTTCGCTGATCATTGTCGCTGCAAGTTCCCGCCCGCGGTTGAGAGCCTGCTCATTTAACGGCAGCAGGTGGTGATGGCGTTCAGGAAGGACCTCCTTGAGCGCCTTGAGAACATTTTCCATTTGCACCACAGGACGGCGTTCCAGGAACGCACCAAGAACAATCATATTGGCAACCTGTTTTTTTTGCAGGCGTTGTGCCTCTTCTGCAGCCTGTACGTTCAGGATTTCGATATCCGTTCGTATGCAGGGTGTTACCACCCCCGACTGCTCGCATAACAAAAGGCCCCCGGTTTTCACACGGTTTGCAAACTTGTCGATGGAAGGCTGGTTCAGGACAATCGCAGAATCAAACTGTGTCACAATCGGTGAACTGATACGCGACTCTGAGACGATAACGATACAATTCGCCGTGCCTCCCCGCATTTCGGGCCCATAGGATGGCATCCAGCTTACTTCCTTGTTTTCCTTCATGGCTGCATACGCGATGATCAGGCCCAATGAGAGGACTCCCTGTCCCCCAAATCCTGCGACGATAATTTCGTGAGCTCTTTTCATGGTTTTCGAATCCTTGTCCGACGCTGAGGCTTCAGTGATAGAATCACAAATCGTTTGCGGATGTTTGTCCGGATATTACAGTTTTGGAACCTTAAGATCTCCGACAGGATACAACGGTAGCATGTTCTTTTCCATCCATGCATTGGCTTCCACAGGAGTCATTTTCCAGCCGGACGGACAATTGGAAACGACTTCGATAAAGCACGTTCCTTTTTTCAGCGCCTGATACTTGAAGGACGCTTCGATCGCTTTCTTTGTCTTTCTTACTGCGGCGGCGGTGTGGACAGACTGCCGGGTGACGTAATATGCTCCGGGCAACTGTGCAATCAGGTCGGTAATCTTGAGAGGAAATCCAATATGACTCGATTCTCTGCCGAACGGAGTCGTTGACGTCACTTGCCCGAGTAAGGTTGTCGGGGCCATCTGGCCGCCAGTCATACCATAGATGGCGTTGTTAATGAAAATCATCAGGATGTTTTCGCCGCGATTCACGGTATGAATTGTCTCTCCGGTGCCAATCGCTGCGAGATCCCCGTCTCCCTGGTACGAGAAGACATAGTTGTCGGGCAATACGCGCTTCACACCTGTGGCGACAGCGCTGGCTCGTCCGTGGGCAGCCTCCTGCATATCGATATTCATGTAGTTGTACGCAAACACCGAACACCCGACCGGTGCAACACCCACTGTGTTCTCCACGATGTTCATTTCGTGAATGACTTCCATCAGGAGTCGGTGAACAACGCCGTGACCGCAACCGGGACAATAATGAAAAGGCGTCTCGGTGAGTGTTTCGGGCTTCTCGTAAACGACCTCCAACCCTTCCATTGTCAGTACTGGCTCCATGGTTTCTTCCTTGTTAGACTTGTGCGATGCGCTGTTTTTCGGCTATGGTCTCGATTTCCAGCAGAATATCGTCGGGCGTCGGGATCATCCCGCCCATTCTGCCCCGAAAATACACCGGCTTCTTTCCATTGACGGCCAGCCTGACGTCCTCCACCATCTGTCCTGCGTTCATTTCGACTGTCAGGACTGCTTCGACATTTTGTGCAACTTTCGCGATGGTTTCAGTCGGGAACGGATAGAGAGTGATTGGCCTTACAATCCCCACCTTGATTCCTTTGGCATTTGCCATCTCAATAGCTTTTTGACAAATACGGGCGCAAAGTCCAAACGCTACCAGGAGAATTTCTGCATCATCAACGCCGATTTGTTCACTCCTGACTTCCACATTCATTCTTCGGTATTTGTCCTGTAGCTTGAGATTGATCTCTTCCATTCTTTCGGGAATAATATGCAGCGACGTCAGGATGTTCCGTTCGCGCGTTGCCGGTTTTCCGACAGTCGCCCACGGTTTGTCCGTGTACGGCAATGAACCGGCGGGCGGCATCGTGACTTTTTCCATCATTTGACCGAGCGCGCCGTCTGCAAGAATCATCACCGGATTGCGGTACTTGTCTGCAAGTCTGAATCCATCGAACACGAGATCCGCCATTTCCTGGACAGACGATGGGGCAAGAACGAGAAGCCTGTAGTCTCCGTGGCCACCCCCTTTTGTCGCCTGGAAATAGTCCGCTTGCGATGGCTGGATGGTTCCCAATCCAGGGCCTCCGCGCTGGACATTGACGAGGAGACAAGGAATTTCAGCTCCCGCCATGTACGAAATTCCTTCCTGCATCAA
>DATDNS010000209.1:0-2792 GCA_036518155.1 Bacteroidota bacterium | reverse complement strand
CCGGATGGTACAGATAGCGCCAAACGATTGCGACAGCGACAAGACTCGTCACCACGGGGAGAAAATAGACCGTTCTGAACAACGGTTTGAACCTGGCAAGTTTCGAATTCACCATCATCGCCACACCGAGGGACACGGCGACGGAAAGCGGCCCGCCAACAAGAACAAAATAGAATGTGTTTTTGAGTGACTCCCAGAACAACGGCGTCTGGACGATACTGACATAGTTGGCGAAGCCAACAAACCGTACGACGTGGATATTCCCCAGCGCGTAGATGTCAAAATCCGTGAGACTCAATACCAACGCGCTCACAACCGGGACCACGAAGAACAAGAGGATCGATATCAACGCGGGAGCCAGGAAGAACCAGGCAACTCGTGCCTCCCCTTCATTCGCGTGTTTTCGTATGCCGACGCTCATTTCACAATGCCTTTTTCGACAAGCCAACGGCGTTTTGCCAGCATCTGATTGACTTCGGCGTCAAATCTTCTCAACGCTTCGTCGACTGTCAACGTATTCGTGGCTATATATTCCACGTACAGCTGTAACTTGATGACAATTTGTTCCCATTCGGGGACAGGCGGGAGCGGATCAAGCCGTTGCAGCTGCTTGTAGAAGGCCTGGACATATCTGTTCGCCGAAAGCGTTGTATCCTCCCACGCCGACTTTCTCGGCGGCAGGCTCCCGGTAATCTTGTAGAAGGCGATCGATTGTTTCGTCGACGCAAGATACTCAATGAACTTCCAGGCTTCCGCCTTCTTCTTGCTCGCACGAAAAACTACCAGGCTTGTACCAAGCGGGAGAGATGCTCCGGGGAAATGCTCATCCATTGACGGCATGGGTGCGGTCATCCATTCTCCCTGAAGATTCTGAGGAAGTCTCCTCGAAAACTCCCCGATGTTCCACGGGCCTGTAATGTACATTGTGATGAGGCCTTCGCTAAACGAATTGTACAGGTTGGTAATCAGCTGTTGTCCGGAAGGCGAATACTGCATCTGGTAAAACTTCGCCAGAAGCATAAACGCTTTTTTGAAATCGGGCCCGCTGAAATTGCCGGCCGTCCGGTCATCTTTGAGCAGATCTCCGCCGGCTTGCATTCCGAGGATAATGGCGGGGACCCATTCGCTCGTTGGCAGGAAGATCGGATAACGGACGATCCCCTTCGACCTGGCTTTTCGCTGAAGGGCATCGCAAAGACGCAGAGTCTCGTCCCACGTCGCCGGCGGGGCATCATATCCCACACCGTTCAACAGATCCTTCCGATAGAAGATTACCCGTGTATCGACATACCACGGTATTCCGTACAAAACGGAATCGATCACATTCGTCTTCAGAACTCCTTCAAAGAAATCATCGAGCCTGAGAGTGCTGGATCGCCGTGCATACTCGTCGAGAGGTTCAAGTGCGTTGAGGACGGTGAACTCGGGTATCCAGGTATTTCCCAGTTGACTGACATCCGGAGTGGCGTCGCCCGCATAAGCGGTGAGGAGTTTTTCGTGTGCAGCCGTCCACGGTATTTGTTGGGCGTCGATGATAATCCCGGGATTTTCTTTTTCAAACTCCGGAATCAGCTGTCGAACCATTTCTCCTTCATTGCCCATACTCCAGAAGCGTACAACGACCGGCCCCTTCCTTGCAGTCCCGCAAGACACGAGGGCTATGGCAACGCACGCGAAGAACACAGTATTGAGCGCTCGCATACTGTCAGTCTAGTTTATCCGGACGACTTTGCACGAGAAGGGGCGCAACGAATAACGTTTTGATGCGACGGTAAATGCTTTTGTCGCATTATGATAGTTTAAAAGGAACATGTAAGAATGTTTCCGTCCGTGGCGCACAACCACCTGGATATCGGGGTCGGATGCCTTCCGGTCGCTTTTCACGCCGCCGAGGCCGGCGATCTTTTCGAACAATTGCAGGTGCTCGTCCGTCGTATAGCCGAATGCAAAGCCGAGCACCGTCACAGTTCCCCCCCCGACTTTCCTGCGAATCCCGTTCACTTTGCCGGTCTTCGTGTGCGCTATTGCTTCCCGTTCAGACACTACGAATTCCTGCTGTTCCTTCAACGTTGAGTAAACGTCTTCAATGCCGAGCGCATCGACTTTGTTCGGCGCAATGATTTTCCCCACGTGAAGTCCGAGTCCATCGCACAGGACGGTACAATCCCCGAGGTAGTCATCCAACGTTGGCATTGCCGGGAAGATCACCAGATGTCCGCCTCGCTTGACATACGCAAGAAGGAATTCCTGCGTCTCCTTGTCCATGAACTCGGTGGTGACAACCCAGAGTTGGCGATACTTCAGCAGCGCGTCGACCTTGGAATTCTGAAGATCGCGGATATCATAGTTGATGTTGAGTGTCTGCAGGGCACGGAGAGCGCCATCAAACAGGAGATGCTCACGAACGAATCGCGGATCCAATGTCAGACCCAGTTTCTCGACCGCAAGTTTGCGTTCGCGGAGCAGCTGGGAGGAAGTCATGTCGGTGTAGTAATACGGTTTGTAGTAAGCGACACAGAGTTGTGGCGCCGTCGATGACTTCAACAAATCCTCTCCCTCGCGCCTGATGAACCGCCCCACGGTCTTTGCGACGTCAAAAAGCGGCGATTTGCGCGCAGTGGCGTCGAGTGGCGTTTGAAAATAAAATGTCTTGCCGAAGACCCCCTTCCCCCGCTGATTGATGCCCTGCGAAAACATGTAATAATTGAACCCCTTCAAGCCGTGCGCGAGTGACGCAGTGTAGAACATTTCCATGTCGGCTGCGTCGTTTTTTACGTGATGTTCGCGGCTCC
>DATDNS010000208.1:0-14032 GCA_036518155.1 Bacteroidota bacterium | reverse complement strand
CTTGAATATACCCGGATCAATCCGTGGGTCTACACGCACAAGTACGATGCCACGACCTACACAAGCAATTCCTACCTCCTGGGACACTGGCTTGGCCAGAACGGTCAGCTCGTCTATTTCGCCGCCGATTATCGCTGGCTTCGATCGCTCGCATTGAAATTTTCATTTCAACATATCATCAAAGGTCCCCTTGGACCGGAATCAATTCACTACAGTATGCCGTGGGCACAGGAATTTCTCGCCGGTCCTTTGTTTCGCCAGTCTCTGCTCGGATTGGAAGCCAGGTGGGAACCGTACCGCGGACTCTTTATGACGGCCAACGTGATCCTCGCCAACCAGACTGACGATGTGACGAACCGCTATCCCACGTATTCCGACAAGCTCATGATGAGTGCTGGAGTCGTCTACAATCTGTTCGATCACTGAACCTCTTTCAGCAACTCTTCCGCGTGAATTTTCCGCCCCCGGATGCACTTTCGCTGTAAGCCCGGCGGATATCCTGAATACCCTGTCTCACACCAAGGTCCATCAGGTTAGAAGCCATTCTGTGCAGCAACGGCCACAATTCAGGAAAACAGGGGGAGAGACAAAAGAGTCAAATTAGGTTTGGGTTTTTTGACCATTTTTTGCTATCTTTTCGTGTTGAATTTCGGTTTTAGCAAGAATAAAGGAGAAGTGAATGCCACGTCATGCATCAGCGGTCAAGCGCGCCCGTCAAAATGTGCGCAGGGCGATCAGAAACAAGGCTGCGATCACAAGAATGAAGACGCTTATCAGGAAAGTACGCGCGGCCAAAGTGAAAGATGAAGGTATGAAGTCACTTCGGGTTGTGGTAAAATACCTGGATGAGATCGCGGCGAAAGGTTTGATACACCGGAACAAAGCTGCAAATCAGAAATCGAGGCTGACGAAGTTCGTAAACGCAATGAAGGCGGAGGAGAAGCAGCCGGTGAAGTAGAAGAGGATTGCAGCAGGGAGTCGTGTGAGCCCCAATCTGAATCAACAGAATGGGGTTTGTTATTTTGCAGCGAAGCCGGTGAACGATTGTTTCTCGGCCCGGATTGAACCCGGCCGTGGGTGGTTTCCGGTTACTCGAACCACTTGAATGGATTCCAGCGGTCCTGCGTGTCTCTCTTCCATTCGCGGTACTTGTCTCGCGTGATCAGCCCAATCGGCCCGTCGTACATCCCCCCGTGCATGAAGAGATCGAGGACTCTCACCGCAAGGACATTGGTGCGTCCTGGGACAAGAAGACCCGATGGAATGAGATACGCCCGCAGTTCTGTGTACTCGTTTCCCCTATCCTCCGGATCGATATTCTTCCGCATGCGACCTGTGTGCCCGATCAGTTCACCATTCAGGTAAGTTTCGTCAAAATCGTCGATCCTCCCGGCCAACAGAATAAGTCTTTCCCCGGCAAGGTTTTCGGGAACCTTGAATTTCAGTCTGTACCAACCAAATCCGTCATAATCCTTGAACCCTTGCGTTTCCCAGTATGCGGGGACAACGACATTGTTCCACGAGCCGTCGGAAGCATCGGGGTCCTTCCACGATTCTTTGTCCCCCGTCGTGAATTTCCAAGTGCCGGCAAGGTCGAGGTCCGGTGTGAGGTATTCCCTTGGTTCGAAAAGACCAACATTTCCACGGGTGATACCGCCGGCTAATCGCTGGTCGTACACGCGGACCGCCACCACATTGTCGCCTTCGTAGTTCAGATATTGCTTTGGTACCCAATATGGTCGGGAGACATTGTATGCTGTGATGAATTTGGGCGGAAATTGTCCTTCAAAGCCGACCATGTGACCGTTGATGTACACCTCGCATACATCATCGACATAACCAACCTGGACGTACACCGCGACCGCATCCTTTACTTCTTTGCCCGGATTGAAATGCTTGCGGTACCAGGCATAGCCGTCGTAACCGGGATATCCCTCATCTTCCCACGCGCTTGGCACTCTGATGTTGTCCCACCGAGAATCGTCGAATTTTGGTTCCGCCCATTTCATATTGTCGCCCAATTCAATCTTCCATTCCCCGCGAAGATTAAGAAGGGTTTTCCACTCCTGCGCGCGAGCGTGGTCTGACGGGGGAATCAGGAGCAGAAGAACAATGACTGTGACTATCTTGGTTCGGGGCATACGATAAACCTTTTCAATCCAGAGAATTGCTGATTTGTTGAACCGTGCGTTCTGCACGTCATCTGTCGACAACGGCCGTGACGCCGCCCTACTTGATGTTCTGACCCAGCAATGTCCTTTGAACCTGTGCTGCAACGTCGGAATAGAACTCGTTGCTGTCGGCGTATTCCGGCTTCAGGCCCCTGGCAAACGACGCTGGACTTTCGAAGACAACCGACGCCAGATATGCTTTGTAGCGAATAACCGGTGTCCTGCCCGATTCTGCGAGTTTGCTGATCGCACCTCCGATTTCACCCATCTCGGCCTTCGGCATATTGAGACGCAAATAGGCCATATATGCAATCGTGGTCTCGACGACACCGTCGTTGGTTGAGTTCAGGTTCATTGCATAACTTCGGAACGCTTTCCCGAGAAACGTTTCGCTGTAAGCGGCTGGCTTTGCGAAATACGGATTTTCGTGCTGTATTCCCGACCGGTCACTCTGCCCCAGCGCCCGAAGCGACACAAGGAAAATTCCGGCTGCGACGATCGTATATGCTTTCATGGCATCCTCCTGCTGTTTGTTCTTTGGAACGATGAGTCCGACTACACACCATGGTACGGCCACCCATCGTCAAAGATGTCGCAGATTGGTCACCATTTGTAACAAAATGTCATGACGGAAGCGTTGTTATCGCACCGAGGAATACTGCAGATGTTGAGGGACCCATCCGAACAATCACCCAAGAAGCTTGTAGCCGACGCCGTGAACAGTGAGGATATGCCTGGGCCTGGCAGGGCTGTCTTCGATCTTCTGACGCAGTTTCACAATGAAATTGTCGATCGTTCGCGTGCTGATCGACTCGTCATACCCCCAGACGTTCGTCAGGAGCTGATCCCTGCTGACCGTTGTATTACGGTGTTGCCAGAGGAATTTCAGGATTTCAAACTCTTTCGGTGTCATCGGTATACTCGCCCCTGCGCGGAGTGCCGTGTAGGTCTTGAAATCGATCTCCACCGCACCAAGGCTGATTTTTTCCGGAGAATTTCCGCCCGACCCCTCGGAACGACGCAGAACGGCTTTCGTCCTTGCAAGAAGCTCCCGCAGTCCGAATGGTTTCGTGATGTAATCGTCTGCACCGAGTTCAAGGCCAAGCACTTTGTCGATTTCTTCCCCCTTGGCAGTGAGAAAAATGACGGGTGTCGCAATTCCCTTTTGACGCGCTTGTTTGCAGACATCAAAACCCGACATTTCCGGAAGCATGACATCGAGAAGCACGAGGGCATAAGAATTTTTGAGGAGTTTCTGGAGACCCGCATTGCCGTCGCCGCACACGTCGACTTCGTACCCCTCGAGCTCGAGATTGTCTTTGATGACTTGCCGCATTTTGGGTTCGTCTTCAACCAGGAGGATTTTTGTCATAGTCGTGCCTGTTGCAGAAGTATTCTACGGATGTCCTTTTGGGATCGAGATTCGGAACGTGCTGCCATTTCCAGGTTCGCTACGGATCGAAATCGTTCCCTTGTGAGCATCGACAATATGTTTCACGAGTGAAAGTCCGAGACCGCTTCCCTTTGTGGTATGTACCAGTCCGCTTGATACTCGGTAGAACTTCTCGAAAACCTTCTTTTGCTGTTTCGGATCGATCCCTACGCCCCGATCCTCGACTTCGACGTACACTTCATCCTTCTCAAATCCAGTTTTGATTCGAAGGAATTTCTTCTCCCGGCTAAACTTTACTGAATTGTCGATGAGATTCAGAAGGGCCTCTGCCAAAGCCTCGCCGTCGCCATGGATGGGGATCGGCTCGTGATTCAAATCCGTCAAAACTGTGAATCCTTCGTTTTCCAGGTGGATCTGATAACTCTTCAGCACGCTGCGGACCACGCCGTTCAGGTCAACAGACGCAAAGCGGTATTCTTTTCTCCCGGCTTCCATCCTGGAGAAATTCAGAATATTGTTAATCAGCCGGGTCAGACGTTCCGTTTCCTGCACTATGGTCTCATAGTATTCCTGCTTCTTGCTCTCAGTTCGTACCCGCTTCAAGAGGAGTGTTTCCGCGAACATGCGGATAAGCGCCAACGGTGTCTTGATCTCGTGCGTCACATTCGAGACAAAGTCGGACTTCATTTGGGCCAGCTCAACTTCACGCCGGACAGTCCGATAGAGAACCCAAAGACCTCCAAACAACACGACATTCAGCAACCCCAGAAGGAGCAGGTTGCTTCGGAAGCGGGCGTGGACAACGTCCTCGATCGTTTCCCCTTTCAGGCGAATCCCGATCAAATAGTCGGGGAACAGCCACAGGTTTTTCGTTTGCCGTGCCTCGCCCTGTCCAATTTCTCCCGTGGCGTAAACAATCTGCCCTGAATTTTTCCGGCTCACCGAGAGCAGGAAATTGTCGCCCGCTGCTTCATTCATCTTATGACTGAGGCCCTCACGGATAAATCGTCGCGCATCAAGAACAATCGCCACCACTTGCCGCCGCTCCAATTTCCCTCCCGCTATGAAGACGAGAGCCAGCGTTTTTTCCCCGGTCTTTTCCTCGATGAACATTGGCTCAATTTTCCTGTATCCCGACACCTGCAGTCTGAACAATCGATCTATGACGTCAGACTGGCGTTTCAGCGCTCCCTCCACCTCTTCGATAGCAGGATCATCCCCCTTGTCGATTTGAACACGCGGGTAGAATATGTGTGATGAGGTAAGAAGACTATCGGTGATCACAAGGCATCGTATGCCTGCGTTTTCATTGAGGAAGGGGGTAAATGCTGCAGGATAGCCGCTTGTCGGAATGGGGCCGCGATTGAGAACATCGTTCAGCGCATTAGCCCAACTGTTGGCAACATCCCAGGCGTACTGGTTGAGGGAGAAGAGAACCACATCGAGCTGCTGGCGATACACCTGCGCAATGAGCGCTTCGCTCCGATTGAGCGTCGAAAACTCGTACACGGAAAAAAATACAGCAGGCAGCAGAACGAACAGCACAAGCAGGGTAGCAAGTTTCTTCTTTCTGCCAAATTCTCTTATTTCTTTCAGCATGACGATCTGCGTTTGTGCGAACAAAAGTTAGCCATAAGGGTGTGCAAGAGCAAGATGAAACAAGCTCCGATCGTCGGACTCTCATTCCCAAAACTTGGAACCCGCAACGATGAACGGTGGGCGAACGCGAACATCCGGTACGTCGAACCCGGTTTGGTCCGTCCGATTGAACCGGCGATCTCACGCAACGTGCATGCGAGACATCCGACGTGATGGAGAATTGAATCTGGACTTCCAATGTCTTACTTTGATTGCGTATTCATCAGAAAGGAATCTCTCATGGCACTCTTCTATATTCTCATCGCCGCCGCCGTACTTCTGGTCTTCTGGGTAATCGCAAAATACAACGGACTGATCACATTGCGCAATCAGGTCACAAATGGCTGGAAACAAATCGACGTTCAGTTGAAACGACGTCACGATCTGATTCCCAATCTGGTCGAGACAGTCAAAGGTCAGATGGATTTTGAACAAAGCACCCTCCAAAAAGTCATTCAAGCCCGCAATGCTGCGATCTCGGCAACAGGGATTGCGGATTCGGCTGCCAAGGAAGGCGTTCTGTCGGGAGCGTTGAACAAACTGTTTGCGCTGGTTGAGAACTACCCGACGCTGAAGTCGAACGAAAACGTCAAGCAACTCCAGGAGGAATTGACGAGCACGGAAAACAAGATTTCCTTCGCACGGCAGTTCTACAACGACATCGCAACAAGGTTCAATATTGCACAGCAGGTATTCCCTGCAAACTTGATCGCAGCAATGTTCAATTTCAAGCCTTCAGAACTCTTTGAGATCACGGTAGAAGCGGAACGCGAAGTGCCGAGGGTCGACTTATCGCTGAAGAAATAGTCCACGGTTCGATCCCGCCCCCCCTCGGCTCGGGCAGAACGAGCGGAGGCGTGACACTTTCTTCAAGGAGCAACGGCTTTGATGCCAGCGAGAAACATCTACGAACAACAGGAACACAACAAGCGAACGACACTCATCGTCATGGCCGTGTTCATCGTGTTTCTTGGGTTCATTGGGCTCGGCTTTGATGCATTCTATCTCGGTACCGTCAACGAAGAATTGTTCCTGCCCATCGGGACACTTATCGCGCTTGGCGTGGGCTCTCTCTCGGCTGTCTGGAGTCTGAAAGCGGGCGCAAAAGCAGTCCTCAGCTCGACAAATGCCGTCCCGGCAGACCCCGAAAATCCTGCGCAAAAGCAATTGCTGAATGTCGTCGACGAAATGAGTATCGCGTCCGGCCTTCCCAGACCGCAGGTGTACATCGTCCCTGATGCAGATCCGAACGCATTTGCCACCGGGAAGGACCCTCAGAACAGCGCAATTGCTGTAACGCAAGGACTTCTGGATTCACTCAACAGAGAAGAATTGCAGGGAGTCGTTGCGCACGAAATGAGTCATATTCGCAACTATGACATCCGGTTGATGACGGTGATTGCCGCAATGATGGGCGCTGTTTTGTTGCTGTCCGACTGGGCGCGACGGGGATTGTTCTGGGGGGGCGGACGAAGAGGCAAGCGCACTTCCGGCGGGAGTTCCGGCGGACCACTTGCGTTGATAATGCTGGCATTGTGGATCGTCGGAGTCATTCTCGCCCCATTGATCAGCCAGCTGATGGCTATGGCAGTGTCCCGCAAGCGTGAATACCTTGCAGACGCATCCGGAGCCGAACTAACACGCAATCCGCTTGGATTGGCCCGTGCACTGCAAAAACTCGAAGCCGCATCCGCCCCGACGGCTTCAATCAAACGCGGCGCTGCGCACCTGTGTATCGTCGACCCTGTCGGGAGAACGATGAATGCAAAGGAAGGGGTTGCCGCGGAATTGTTCGGAACACACCCCCCGATGAACAAGCGGATTATGGCTCTTGAAGCAATGGCCTACCAGCCTACGCCTGCAACCTGACGGGTTGGAGCGTTCTCAATGCAGAATCATTGCACCTGGAACTGCAGGGCCGAACGTAGAAAAGAAAAGCCCGGGCGAGACGCCAGGGCCGGAGGAGATTCAGATTGTTCTTTCGTTTGATATCCGAGACGAATTTCTTCGACCGAACAGTATCCAGTCAGAGAATCCTATTTCTGCTGCTTTTTTAGTTCCTCCAACTCAGCGATCCGTTTCTCAAATCTTTCCCGTTCCGCAGGCTTCGTAATGGTCAATGTGCGATACGCCTTGATTGCATCATCGTACCAACCCTGTTTTGCATAAATCTCCGCAAGCGTCGGGGTTACAAATCCAGTGCTCGCAGGAGTATCTGCCTCGCTCATTGGAATCGTCGCCTTCGTTGCAAGATTAATGACCGGGGTAATCTTCTTTGCCGACTGCAGCTTTTCGGCGAGATTCTCGATTGTCTCACCTGATGTACCCGGGGAATCCTGGTGAGGTAATGCCTGGTCGTTCTCTGCCGATCCCAGGTATTCGTCCAGGCTCATCGTATTCTCACCGCCGCCAAGTTCCTGACGGATTCGTGCTGCGTACGTTTCGAAGGTTTCTTCACCCCGGGTGACGACCGGCGCTTCCGGCGGCTGGACGGGAATGTCAAAGGTGTTTTCTGCTTCTTGTTTCTCCAGTATCGGGCCGCCTTCAGCAGCGACTTCCGGTTCAGGTTGAGAGGGGAATCCCTCAAACGGATTTCTATCGGCTTCTACCGGCACCGCCTCGACAGGGGGTTGGACTGCCCCACTCCCAAACCCGAAAACGTCATCGGCGTCCTGAGGTGGTTCTGCGACGGACTCGGTTACATTTGCCGACGCTGCGGATTCATCCCCGGCAGGTACGATCATTGACTCTTCCCCCGGAGCGGAACCCGAAGGCGCTTCCTGCAATGGTTCTTCCGGGGCGACAGCCTCTGCAATTTCCGGTGCAACGGGTTGCCCGGCCGTGACCGGTTCACTTGCCACGGGTTCCGGAGGAGAAGCCGTCAGAGTTTCTCCATCACCAGGCTGGATATTCGAAAGGATGAACGCGACAGTTTCGTTCGCAGGGAGAAATTCCTGCACAATTTCAAATTCGCGGCGGGCTTCCGCGTTCATTTTCAGCGCGAGCAGGACCTTCCCCTTCACCAGGTGGCCGGTGGTATAGTGCGGAAAAACGGCCAGACCATCATCGCACAACTTGAGAGCTTCTTTGGCCTTTCCGCGCTGCAGATAGAAGCTGGCCAGCTGAGCAAACAGGGGAGATTTGCCTCCCGTGCCGACTTTCTTTTCCAGCGCTGCGATTTTTTGCTGTTGGACTTCAGCCATACCGGATTAGTGCTGACGTAGTCTTCGTGCGTCGAGAGCATTCTTGACCGACAGCATCGAAACAAAGAAAAATCCAAGAAAATAGAGCAGTTGAAACGGGACCGCTGCGATCTCGAGGTAATATAATGATGAAATTACGCCGAAGAAACAATAGACGGCAAGGCCCATCTCGACGATGGATACCCAGCCGATTTTCAGGCCTGCGTATTTCTTGCCCGCCCAGGAATCTTTCTTGGTGTTGATCGCATATTTTGGCGTCCGGACAAATTCGCTCTTCCTTTTGAACAAGCCCTCAAACACCGCCCGAGAATTGTTCACCGCGAATCCCATGCTCCCCGCCATGAACAACGGGAAGAGAAGGATCCTTCGACGCCAATCCGGGTACACCGACTTCTGAGAGTAGAGATAAAAGAGGAACGAGCCGACGAAGGCCAGGACAAACACGGACATCATTGCGAAGTACATGTCGTGTCCCCCCTGCTTCTTGATGAACATCAGCGGAACATTCAGGATGCCGGCAAGAAGAATAAACGGGAAAACAATATTGTTCGTCAGGTGGAATGTCGAATGGATCTTGATACGGAACGGAATGTCCGATTTCCAGACCTCCGGCAGGATTTTTCGCGCCGTTTCGATCGCTCCTTTTGTCCAGCGGAATTGCTGCGTCTTCAGCGCGTTCACTTCCGCCGGGAGTTCCGCGGGGGACGTGACATCGTTCAGGTATTTGAACTTCCATCCCTTGAGTTGCGCGCGATAACTGAGGTCGAGGTCTTCCGTAAGCGTGTCCGAGTGCCAGTTGCCGGCGTCCAGGATCGCCGTTTTCCGCCAGATCCCTCCCGTGCCGTTGAAATTGATGAAGAAGCCTGCTTTGTTGCGCACATCCTGTTCAATGACGAAATGGCCGTCAAGGGCAAACGCCTGGGTTCGCGTGATGAGGGAATACTCGCTGTTAAGATGTTCCCATCTCGTTTGAACCAACCCCACGCGGTCGTCGGCATAGAAGTACGGAATGGTTTTCCGGAGGAATTCCTGGCGCGGAGTGAAATCGGCATCGAAGATCGCTATGAATTCGCCGCGCGCCGTCGCCAATCCATTTTTCAGCGCGCCCGCCTTGTAGCCGCTCCGGTCAACCCGATGAATGTGCTTGATATCATACCCGAGCAAATGATACCGTTTCACGGATTTTTCAACAATCTGGTACGTCTCATCCGTCGAATCGTCCAGGACCTGAATTTCCAGTTTCTCTTTGGGGTAGTCGAGCGCACAGACGGAATCGATCAGTCGGTCCACGACGTACAGCTCGTTGAAGACCGGAAGCTGGACGGTGACGATGGGTTCCACCGTAAAGGGAGGGGTGATCTCTTCCATGTGCCGCTGCTTGAGATAGTGATAGACCATGACGAAGCCGTGGGCCCCGAAAGCAAAAAGGATCAGAAGAGAAATGAAATAGAGATACATGATGAAATCGGAGAAGAAAGCATTCTGCACGATTTCCTGGCGAAAGAACATTGCTGCGAAGATCATAGTCGTATTACCATCCTGCTACTGTGTCATTTAAGATGTCTTCAGTGAGTTTTCGTACCGCTTCCTTGATACCGTCATTGCGTTGTGTTAAACCACCCCCCGAGGGATAGTCTCCCCAATTGCTGAAATCCTTTTCCCAGACCTTTTTGCGGAGCTTCAGATCTTCAAATGTCACGTGTACTGTCACCGTGATCCGTCGCGCAGCGACCTGTTCCCCTCCCTGAACAACGGAAGGAGCATCCTTGACGTCGGTGACCACGCCTTCCAGAATCGAATCGGCGGAATTGCGGTCGGCAATCTGCAGCGTGTTGTCGTTCGTGAATCGATCCACCAACTGCTGCGTCAGATCGTCGCGGAGTGCCGGATCTCCGTAACCGCTCTGGTCCTGGACGAGCGGAATTGCCACTGTCTTCAAATGAGCGGGGACGGAGCCACCTTTGAAGGAATACGTACACGCGGAAAACATCGTAAGGATCAACAAGAACGGGGCAAGCATCAACAACAACTCGCCCGGTTTCTGTGGGGCTGTGACCTCTTTCCGTTTCACTTCTTCCGTATTCCTTGTCACTTGCTCCACTCCCCGAGTTTCAGGTCCTTGATCTTCCTGTAGAGCGTACGCTCGCTGATATTCAGTTCTTTTGCGGCGAGTCTCCGGTTCCCCCGGTGGCGCTCAAGCGAGCTCCTGATCATTCTTCGTTCCATCTCATCCAGTGAGAGCGCACCGGCCGCCTCAACGGTCTCCTGGTGACCATTACCGCGGTCGCCGGTCATCGGACGCTCGGAAAGGATTTCCTTGAGTTCGATAATATTCGTTTTCAAATCGAGGAGGGCGCGGTAAATCAACTCCCGTTCCGCCTGCTCGACTGTCTTGTTCGCACGCACCGGGAGATTGCGTTCCGACTGTTCGACACGCTGGGTCTGGAGGTATTTCCGCACGTCATCTTCTGTGATCCTCTTCCCGTTTTCGAGCACGACCATACTCTCAAGAACGTTCCGCAATTCACGCACATTTCCCGGCCAGTCATAGTTCAGAAGCACATCGGTGGCTTCGTTGGTAAACCCTTCGAATTTCGTGTCATTCTTTGCCGAGAACTCTTTGATGATATGGTCGACGAGCAACGGGATGTCCTCTTTGCGGTTTCGCAGAGGCGGGACATAGATATTGACGGATCGGAGTCTGAAATACAAATCCGCCCTGAATTGCTTCTGCCGGACTTCATTTTCCAAATCCTTGTTCGTCGCCGCGATCACGCGGACATCGGCTTTACGCGGAACGGAAGCGCCCACACGCGTGAATTCGCCGTTCTCGAGCACCCGAAGAAGTTTGACCTGCGTCCCGAGCGGAGTCTCGCCGATTTCGTCAAGGAAGACCGTGCCCCCGTCGGCAATTTCGAAGTACCCCTTTCTCGTCTCGACGGCGCTTGTGAACGACCCTTTCTCGTGGCCAAACAATTCACTTTCAATGAGCCCCTCGGGGATCGCGCCGCAGTTGACGGTGACAAGAGGTTTGGCTGCGCGCTTGCTTGCAGCGTGGAGGGCGTTCATGATCACTTCTTTTCCCACACCGCTCTCACCGGTGATCAGAACCGTGATATCCGTCGGCGCCACCTGGCGCACAACATCCACAATCTCAAGAATCTCCGGAGATTGTCCGACGATTCCGTGTTCAAGTTGAAATTGCTCTCGCCCCGTCATACGCGAATCCATGCCTAGCGGGCCACGACGATTGATTCCAGGCTGAACTTCTTTTTGATCTCCACACCGAATCGTTTCGCATCCTCCTGGTTCTGAAACTCGCCGACCCATACTTTGTGCAACTTCTTGCCGTTACTGACCATCGTGAAAATATTCGAAGAGTATCCCTTTGTCTCAAAGAAATTCTTCAATTCCTCGGCCCTCGGCAACGTCGAAAACGCACCAACCTGAACAGTGAAACTGGTCGAGAATTTCGGAACCGTTCCCTTTGGTTTGACGATTGCTGCGCTTTCCGCGGCTTCTTGTTTCGGCGTCGAGGACTGTTCCACTGCATACGCAGAGAACGGATAGTCCTGTTTCAATTGGGCAAGCTTCTGGTCCGCAGTTTTGTAAAGTCCGATGGAATAATAGTATTGATACAGTTTGTAAAGTGCGTCGTCGGCCCATTCGCTCTTCGGAAAATTGTCGACAATGCTTTGAAATATCTTTGCGGCTTCTGTACCATCAGAAGTCAGGACGCCCTGGAGGTACATGACACCGGGATTGTTCTGATAGTTTGTCAGCAACGTCGGCAATTCCGCCTTCACCTGCTCGGCCTGGCCTTTTTCGATCATCTCCAGACGTTTCTGGATGTCTGGTTCGCCGGATTGGCCGAACACGAAGCTGTTCACGCAGAGAAGTCCGGTGAACACTGCAAGCATCATCCTCGTTGTCATCGTTGAACCTCCTCGACCCCGGAACGGTCGGATAGTGCGGTTAATGCATTTTGTGGGTTCCAAACAATGTCGCAGAATTTGCGCGGTTGATGTGAACCTGGATATATTCACCAATCCCACAACTGTTCTTTGGGAAGACAACCATTTTGTTTGTGTCGGTCCGACCGCAAAGGTCGTTGCTGGATTTCTTGCTTTCCCCCTCAACAAGCACTTCCAGAGTTTGTCCGACCAACTCTTGATTCCTCCCGAACGAAATCTGGCGCTGGACTTCCATGATTTCTTCCAGCCGCCGGATCTTGACATCCTCAGGCACATCATCCTTCATCGCCCATGCCTTCGTGTTTTCGCGAGGGGAGTACTTGAAGGTGAATGCGCCATCATACCCGACTTCCTTCAGCAATGCAATTGTTGTTCGATGGTCTTCCTCTGTTTCCGTAGGAAATCCCGCAATGATATCAGTCGAAAGACTGACCCCGGGAATTGCATTCTTGACCTGGTCGACAAGTTTCAGGTAATGGTCGCTCGAATACGACCGGTTCATCAACTGCAGGACCCGGTCCGAACCGGTTTGAACCGGCAGGTGAATATAGTTGCACACATTCGGATTCCCGGCCACGGCAGCGATCAGTTTTTCCGACATGTCCTGGGGATGCGAAGTCATAAAACGAATTCTTATCGTCCGATCGACCTTCGCAGCCGCCGTCAACAGGTCGGCAAAATCATTTGCTTCATCGAGATAAGAATTTACGTTTTGTCCCAGGAGGGTGATCTCCTTGAATCCACGTTCAGCCAGAGTCCTGACTTCGTTCACAACGCTGTTCAATGAACGACTTCGCTCTCTTCCGCGCGTGAAGGGCACAACGCAGAACGTGCAAAACTTGTCGCACCCCCTCATCACGGAAATCCAGGCACTGATGCCATCGGCACGGAACGGAACGATGTCATCGTAATTCTCGACCCGGGAAAGCCGGACAGCGATGCCTCGTTCGCCTTCCGCCGCGTTCTCAACGAGTTCTGGCAATTTCCGATATTCATCGGGTCCGACGACGAGATCGACGAAGCTCTCCGTCTCCATCAGGTCCTTGCGGAGCCGTTCGGCCATGCATCCGAGCACCCCCACAATGACACCCGGATTTGATTTCTTGAGGTGCTTAAAATCGCCGAGACGGCCGTACACGCGGGCTTCCGCATTTTCGCGGACCGCGCAGGTGTTCACCAGAATCACGTTCGCCTGCTCAGGCACCAACGTGCGAACGTAGCCGGCAGTCGACAGAATGCTCATCACGACCTCACTGTCAGCGACATTCATCTGACAGCCGTAGGTCTCTACATAGAAATTTTTGGGATCCCTCACCAGCACTTCCTGCATTGCGTAGTAATATAGTGAAAGAATGTCAGTCAAACAATCTGCCAAAACGAGATTAATCTCTTTTAATCCTTCGGAAATCATTGGGTTTTCCATCCGGCAGGCCGAACTGATTGACAAATAGTCAGGGGTGGCCCGAGGTTATACACCAAATAATTGAAATTGATTGGGGTGAGAAGCTGTGGTATATTGCATACCGCGAGTCTCGTTCCGCAACCAACCGCGATGTGAGATTCATTCCAGGATCCATTCCCTCAAAAAAACGACTGAGAACAATCATGAAAAACCTCCTCGACGAAATCAAAAGAAAAGCCATCCTGTTAAAG